>CAJOJP010000012.1:41911-48280 GCA_905234915.1 Candidatus Gastranaerophilales bacterium | reverse complement strand
AGATTAACAAATTAGATGTGTAGTATCGAGATTTGAATATTTATTTCTCTGTCAAAGATATAATTATTAGTTTTACAAGTTTTATGCACCAAAATATATCTTTCGGTGTGAAATTGTATATAAAATATCTAAAAATAAATGATATAATTATTTAACCCATTTAAAACTTTGAACATATCCTGATGAGTTTATATCCCCTTTTATTATAGCCTGGAATATTCGTGAATCATATTCACCGCCTGTAAAAGAAGGAATTTTTTCGACATTTTCGATAAAATCTTTTTTATCAAAATCCAATAAAGAAACTCCGGGAATATGTTTAAAAAATGTATTTAATGAGGCATTCCCGATTGGACCGAATACGGTTGATATTTTATCCGATAATTTTCCTAAAATTTCCATATTTGCGGAAGATGTCGGAATATTATAATCCCCGTGAATATAAAGACTTAAATTTTCTCCTTTAGATAAAATTTCAATATTTTTTGCACTGCCGTTTTCTAATATACAGTTTCCTTGTATGCTTGAAAAATAACCTGTTTTTACAAGATTTAAAAGTTCTAAAACATTATTTAGAGAAAATCCCGTTATACCGCCTTTTACTATATTGCTTGCACGCAGTAAATATTCTAAGGAACCGAGTTTGGGCATTTTACCTTCCGTCATATCAAAATACGCAAAGCCAGAGAGATTTTTAATCAGTTCTTCATCACTGTTTCCATTTGTTTTAACAACAAAATTTGCATTAGCAATTCCATATATTTGATTTTTTGCATCAAATAAATTTTCGGCAAGGTAATTGGAATCTACATTGTTAAAAGCAAGGTCTGCACTTAAATTTGTATTTTTTAAATCATAAACTATTTCGCCTTTAGCACTACCCTCTCCCAGCTTAATATTAATATCTTTAATATTAAATATACCGTCTTTATTGATAGAAAATTTTCCGTTAACTTGTTCCGCTTTATAATTTTTAACAGTAAGCTCATCTATATTAAGTTCTCCATTTTCAATCTCAAACATTGATAAATCAGGAGAATTATTTTTTGATTTTTGCATATTAAATTCACTTCGTACATTATCTATACTTGATAAAAGTTTGTTAATATCTATCTTATCGGCATGAAGTTTTAATTTATCAATATGTGGTAATTTTTTTAAATCATTATCTAAAATTGAATCAGCTCTTATAATTGAATCATTTATAAAACCGAAAAGTTTTATATTTATATGTTCCTTCTCTGTATTTAATTTTATATTTTTTATTACGGTATCGGCTATAGGAATATCTATATTTTTAGCATCCATTTCACCTTGCAGCATATTATCCTGATATTTTAAATCACAGTTAACAGTTCCCTGTTTAAAAAACGGTTTATTCATAAATATATTTAAAAGTTTAGCCGAAATGCTTTTTTCTGTTTTCATATAAATTAAAGCAGGTTCATACATTAATGTTTTATTATTCCATTCTAAAATTCCGTTCCCGTATGCAAATTTTGCAGGATAAACAGTGTTATTCCGGGTTGTTATATATTTATAATAATCAACATTCTTTACATTGATTTTATTTTTTGTAAATGAAATATCTGATTCAAATATACGTTTTTCCGCGCTATCAGCAATTTTAACGCCTGAAAGTACTACATAAGAATCAGGATACAATGTTATTTTCGGTTTTAGTTCAAAATTATCAACCGTTCCTTTTATTTTTGATGAGGCATTGATATCCCCCCAAAAAGCTATTTTATCAGATATTGATTTGGGTAAAAATCTTTGAATAAAATCATTATCTAATTTTGTTGTAATATATCCGTCAAGATATGGATTTGTATATATTTTCGATAAAGTTATATTCGCAAATAACGGCATTTTTGCTAAATTTACAGCGAGATTTTTTAAAATCATTTTATCATCGCTTATTTTAATGGAAAAATCTTCTGTATTTACGGGCATTGAACTTACACTATGCACAAAAGAAAATCCTTTTATATCCGCAATTGCATTTAAAATATTTTTTTTGAACTTAGCCTCAAAGCTCATATAACCTTGATATTTTGAAAAATTTTTTAAAATATCAATGATTTGTTTTGGAATGATATTAATTTCATTTGAATAATTTAATGCTTCAAGATTAAATTCGGGAGATTTGATTGCAATATCATACACCGGATTATTTGTATCAACATTTTTTACACCGCCTGATATATTTATATTTGAATTAAAAATTTTGAAATTAATGTTATCAACATTAACATTAGCTTTATCAAGAATTATTCTGCCTGATTCAGCATTAATTACACTACCCTCCGATGATTTTAACATATTCATTACCGCATACACTTTACCGGGAAGAAAATCGATTGATTTTGCTTTATAGGTTAAATAAAGGTCATGTTTTGTTTCTAAATTATACAAGGAGGAAATATCGGGATAATTTTTCGGATACATATAAGATTCAGACAAAAATTTTATAGTATCTCCTGTTTTTATTGAATTACTTTTTATTGTAAGTTCAACATCAGGAATTTTTGTTTCTAAATCTGTTATAATTTTTCCATCTATTTTAACATTAGAGCTTCCGGATTGAGCATAAATGTCTTTAAAGTCCGTAACTGTTTCTGTAAAATTTACTTTGCCTTTTATTTTTTCGATTGGGATTTTAAATCCTTCCAAAAAGCATAAAACATCATTAAGATTAACGAAACCTTTAACTTTCATATCTGTAAATGCTTCTTCAGGAGGTAGAGGAGGCTGACCGAACGGAACAGGAACTATATTTGCCGTGATATTCGTATGTAATACCGTTTTACCTTTTGCACTTTTAAATAATGCCAGCCCTTTTTTTACATCTTTTAAGAGTTCACTTTTATTTATTATTTCAAGTAAATCATTTGCTCTTGCATTATTTGAGGAAAGATTAAAATTAAGATTATTATTTATTTTTACAATTCCGTCAACAGAAAAAGGATTATTTTGTATAAATCCGCGTTCGGATTTAATAATAATATTATCACCTTTAAAATCAAGTCTGCCTTTTGCGCTTGTAATTTCACCAAATAATCCGTTATAAGTTAAATTTACATTATCAAACCGGCAATATCCGTCTAAATTTATAAAATCAAGTGAACCTTTTATATGAATATCAAGCTGACCTTTGCCGGATTTTATAATCATATCCGGTAACGGACCTAATTGAAACATAAAAGCATCACTAATCGGCATAACAATTTTATGAGCAAGAGAAAAATCAAGATTATTCGTTGTTTTTATTGTTACATCATTAACTCCGTCACGGAACATATAAGTTGTACCGTTTATTTTAGCGGTCTGCTTATTCGCCATTTCAAGCAGAATATCCATATATAATTTGCGCTTATCAAAAGTAATATCAACAGTGCCTTTATGTAACTTTTGTGCAGCTTTATCAAGGATATGTATATTTCTTCCCTTTGCCCATCCCGTAATATCAGGCTGAGGAATGCGGCCTTTTAAATGCACATTTCCGTTTATATCACCGTAAATTCCGTATTTTTTAATTTTTTCAATTATCATCGTTTCTTTTACAAGTGTTGGAGGAAGTAAAGACGCAATATTTTCCGTTCTTGAATTTTTTACAGAAATATCAAGGTCTAAATCAGGCTTATTTTCAATGTTAATCTTTCCGTCTGCCGTAATATCAATTTTATCGGCAATATAATTAAAATGATTGATTTTAATTATACTGTCATAAAGTTCTACAGTTGAATTAATTTTATTTTCTCCCGCTGCAGATATAAAATTTTTCCAATTTTTCATGTCATATACGATATCTTTAAATTTAGCATTTATGACGGTTTTAATTATATTTGAATTCTGTTTTTCCGAAGATATTTGAATAAATTCAATAATTCCTTCCGTATTTTTTATTTCCGGATTTAATTTATTAAGTAAAGGAAAATAATCCTTTAAATTTAAATTATATAAAAAAGCACTGCCATCAATATTAATTTTTGATAGATTTTCTTTCGTTATATAAGGTAAAGAACACGTTATATCGATTTCAAAATCAGATTTTTTATTATTGATATTTATTGCCCCTGATGTTCTTATTTCGGAATTTTTATACTTTATTTTAAAAGAATTTTTGCCTTTTAAAGGTATTAAATTTTCAAAATTAAAACTTCCGTCTTTATTTTGTTCAATATTAATTTGAAGATTATCGGAATAAAAATGTTTAGGGATAGCAGTTTTAAATATTAAAGGAAGAAGCTCCGTTTCAAAATCTAAAGTATCTGCTGAAACTAAAGGTGACATTGTAGTTTTATTTTTTAATGAAATATTTTTTGCTGAAATTTTAATTGAAGGTTTTATTAAAGTTTGTACGGTTAATTTATCTGCTTTTAAAACTATATTTGTATTTTTTTCAAGATAATAAGATATAAAATCCTTGTTTAAAATATTTTGCAGAACAGATGGAAGAACGAATAAATATATACATTCCAGCAGTGATAAAAAAATAAACAGTTTGAATAATAATTTTAAAAACCGCTGTTTCATAATTAAAACAAAATAACCTCGTATTATAATAATTATAGTATTCTAATATAAAAAGTTCAAATAAATATGCTAAAATAACACCAAAGGAGTATTTATGGATTATCAGGGCTGTAATTTTTTGGAAAACGGCATTAATTTTGATTATAATTCGGTTACGGATTGCTGCATACTTCATCACAATAACAGAGGATTACCCCTGTTATTAAAAAATTACAAAGGCGGTATCATTGACTGGGAAAAAATTTTTGAAATTAAAGAAAAAAGAATACAGGAACAAATAAAAAAAACTATTTATGAATGTGAAGAATGCTATCACTTATCAGATTATAAATTTACAAACGAAAAAAAAATTTCTGAATTTCACTTCAGTCATTGCCGTGTATGCAATGCAAGATGTATTTATTGCAGTAAAGAATATAATGACGGGATAATAAATTATGATACATACCCTGTTATACTGGATTTAATAGAAAAAGGATATTATAAATCAGGAGGAGAAGCAACTTTTCAAGGCGGCGAACCTACAATGATGAAGCATTTTAATGAACTTACAGAACTTTTTATTAATAACGGAACTTCTGTAAGAATACATTCAAGCGGAATTAAATATAGTTCTCAAATAAGCGAGGCATTAAAACAAAATAAAGGTAAAATTGTAATTTCCTTAGATTGCGGGTCTAAAAAAACTTATAAGTTGATAAAGCAGGTTGACTGTTTTGATATTGTTCTTTCCAACATAAAAAAATATGCTGAAGCAAATAGCGAAAACATAATATTAAAATATATCATTATCCCCGGATTTAATGATAATATATCAGAAATTGATAAATTTTTTAAAGTTTTAAAAAAATATAATATAAAAACAACTGCTCTTGATATAGAAATTAAATATGCAGAAAAATATAAAAATAAATATGTTTCGCCGCATATATTTCTAATTGTTGATTATTTTGAACAACAAGCCAAAAAATTTAAAATCAAAGTTTTAATATACAGTTTTCTTTCTTATGTCTTAAAAAACAGAAGCATAAAAGCATCAAAACTAATAAGTTATAAATTTTTATATTCAATCTTAATAAATAAAAAAATTGAAAAAAATAAAAATATAAATTATTAAGGAGCCAAAATTGTTACAACATTTCTTCCATCCATAGAAGGTTTACGCTCTACCGTTAATTTTTCACCTTCAAGGTCAGCTAAGAACCTGTTTGCCAGCTCATAAGCCAAATGGTTATGCTGCATTTCACGACCTCTTAGCATAACAAGAATTTTTACTTTATTTCCGCTTGATATAAACTTTTTAATAGCATTAATTTTAACATTATAATCATGAACATCAATCTTATAACGAACTTTTATTTCTTTAATTTCAACAGTATGCTGTTTTTTCTTAGATTCTTTAGCCTTTTTTTCAATTTCATACCTGTATTTACCGTAATCTAAAATTTTCGCAACTGGCGGTTCCTGATTAGGAGAAACAACAATTAAATCCAATCCCTTTTCTTCTGCCATCAACAGAGCCTTTGATGTTGCTACTACTCCGTGATTATTACCGTCATTATCAATTAAACGTACTTCTTTAGCTCTAATGTTCCTGTTTATTAACGGCTGGTCTGTATCTTTACTAATTGTAATATCCTCCTGTAATGTAACTTAATTATTTTATCAAATTACCTTATTTTTTGCAATATATTGTCCTAGTTCATAACATTTTAGACTAAATATACAACTAAAAGTATATTCTGTTGCATAAGTCTAAAAATTATTTATAATAAAGCATTAACGGCATGTCAGGGGATATAAAACGAAGCCAACTGCTATGTATATAAA
>CAJOJP010000012.1:13385-41817 GCA_905234915.1 Candidatus Gastranaerophilales bacterium | reverse complement strand
TCGCAATGCGCTTCTTATTTATATCCCCTTCCTGCCTTAGAAAGATTGTGCTTCGCAAGGAACTTTATTTTTTGTTTTTTACTTGTTTTTTAATTATTTATATATTTTTCATCTTTGGCGGAGAAATAAATATTAGTTTTACAAGTTTTATACACCAAAATATACTTTCTGTTGTATGTAAACGCTACTTGAAATTGACAATTAAAACATTATATTCTATATTACTTATCTACAATAGATTAATATGAATTACAAAAATATTATAAAATTATTGACCTCAACAAGTAAATTTCAAATAAATTTAGGATTGGAAAGAATTTCCGGAATAATGAAATTACTTGGAAATCCTCAGGAAAAAATAAAAATTATTCACGTTGCGGGAACTAACGGCAAAGGTTCTGTATGTGCTGTTTTAGCAAATATTTTAAAATGTTCGGGGTATAGAACAGGATTATATACAAGTCCGCATTTAATTGAATATACGGAGCGAATAAAAATAAATAATATAAAAATATCTAAAGATATTTTTTCAAAATTAACAGAGCAAATTTGTAAAATTGCAGATGAAAACAATATTAATTTAACGGAATTTGAGATACTGACAGCTTGTGCTTTTAAATATTTTGCGGATAATAATGTTGATTTTGCCGTTATTGAAACAGGACTCGGAGGCAGATTTGATGCAACAAATATAGTTCAAAATCCTGTTTGCTCCATAATAACTTCAATTTCTTTAGATCATACTGACAGACTGGGAAATACAATTGAAAAAATTGCTTTTGAAAAAGCAGGTATTATAAAACAAAATTCTACAGTGATTGTATCAGAGTTTAATGCTGGCTATGAAATTATAAAAAATCATGCTTTAAAAGTTTGTGCCGGGATTCTATCAGCTAAAAATAATATTAATACAACTATGGAAAATGGTATTAATTATGCAGTAATAAATAATAAAAAATATGAATTTCCGCTCTTAGGTCTTTATCAGGAAGAAAATTTACCACTCGTAATTTCTGCAATAGATTTATTGAGGAAAAAAGGTTATAAAATTTCGATTGAGAAAGGTTTAAAAACAGTTGAATGGAATGCCAGACTTCAATATATAAAAGAAAAAAATTTATTAATAGACGGCGCACATAATCCTTCTGCGGCAATGGAATTGAAAAAAAGTCTTAACTGTTATTTTCCCGGACAAAAAAAAATTTTTATATATGGAACTATTAGTACAAAAGATTATATATCAATTGCAAAAACTTTATTTTCCGAGGATGACGAAATTTATTATTATGAGTTTAAGCATAATAATGCTGTTTCTTTTGAAGAATATACCAAAAATGTACCTTTTTTAAAAAATATTAAACCATATAATACAGAGGTATTACAAAAAATGGAATTAAAAATATTAACGGGCAGTTTTTATATGATTGGTGAATTTATAAAATCCCAGGGAAATTTTGTATTGCAAGGTCGTTCTGATAATACTGAAAAGTCTGATGGCGGCAGTAATTTTTGTTTTTCATATTCCTTATAAATACGTTTAAAATTACCTAAATTCGCTCCCGCTTTATAAACATCGATTAAATAAGGCGTTAAATCTCTCGAGCCTCTTGATAACAGAGTTTGAATATAATCCCATTTTACGCTTGAAGTTCTTGCTTTAATTCCTATTTTTGCTAAATTTTTCTTTATAAATTCATTCTTTTTTTCAAGAGTTTTTTCATCTTCTCTTTGCGCTGTTTGAAAAGGAGTTTGCGCTTTAGGAACAAAAGTTGAAAAACTTGGAATAAGATTAAAATTTTTATATTTATTTTTAATTTCTTTGCAAAGATTTATAAATTCCTCCAAATCTTCATAAGTTTCAGTAGGAAGTCCTAATATACCATATATTTTCAGCCCCGAAAAGCCATGCTGTACCATTTTATCAATAAGAGAAATAACAGACTCTTTTTTTAATCTTTTATTAATTATATTTCTGAGTCTTTCACTTCCTGCTTCAACGGCAATAGTAGCACTTTTTTGACCGCATAAATGAAGCATATCCAGTATTGTATCGGATACATAGTCTGCCCTGAGTGAAGAAACGGAAACTTCAATTTGCCTGCCGCTTTTTACTTTATTTATTATATATTCGCAGATATTATCAATATTAGGATGAGAGCATATAAGTGCCCCCAGTAATGCCAGTTTATTCGTATATTTTAGTCCGTCATCAATTTTTTCAATAATTTTCTCAAAAGCACAAAATCTTACCGGATTATTAATATAAGATGCAAGACAAAAATGACATTTTTGAGGGCATCCTCGTTCTATTTCAATAATGTACGTATTAGGGAAAAAACTGTTATCCGTAAGAATCGGTGTTGAAGTACAATCCGTTAAAGGGTAGGAAACTCTGTTTACTCTGTAATTTTCATCTTTTAAAGAAGGAACATATATTCCTTCTATTTTTGATAATAATTGTAATTTTTCATACTTAGGAGCAGTTTTATTTTGTTTTAAAATTTCTAAAACTTCGTTTAAATGGACTTCTGCATCTCCTATCATAATAAAATCAAAAAAACAGCAGAAAGGTTCGGGATTTGCACTTAAAACAATACCGCCCCCCATTATTAAAGGATGAGTTTCATCTCTTTCTTGCGCAAGAAACGGAATATTATATTTATTTAATATTTCAAGTATTCCCGTATAATCAAGTTCAAATGAAAGTGCGAAAGAAATTATATCTATATCCTTGTATTGAAGATAAGTAGTTTTTGTGTCCGTAAAAATTCTTTCGGCTAAAACTGAATCCGTTTCATCAATCATTTTAAATACTTTTAAATATCCCAAAGCAGACATTCCAAAATTATATACGGAAGGAAATGCACACCAAACGTTTAATTTGGGAGTATTATATTTATGCTTGTTATATAGATAAATTTCACTCATTGTATTATAGCTCGTTATTTTCAATATTTACATCATTTATGGGTTTAATATAAAGTTCTTCAAATAAAGTTACTAAAAGAGCTGCAATTGCAGGTGAAAGTATTACTCCCCATATACCTAAAAATTGAGCTGATATTAAAAAAGAAAATATTATAATAATAGGATGTACATCAAGAAATTTCCCAAAAACAAGCGGACGTACAAAATTATTCGATATCCATTGTGCCAGAAGATAAATAATTATTGTTACTATAACAATTCCAAAGCCTTGCTGAGAAGCACAAATAATACCTAAAATCAATGCAATAACAGGACCAATGATAGGCACAATATCCAATATGCCGGAAATAAATCCTAAAAGAACGGCATATTCTATTTTTAAAGCAATGAGTCCGAAAGATGTTATAATTGCAACTGAGGACATAGAAAGAATTTGAGCCATAACATATCCGCCGACTTTTTGTTCTATAATTTCATACACATTTTTTGCTTTTTCTTTAAATTTCGGCGGAAAGACAAGTATTATTGTATCTCTTATAAGATTTCGCTCATTAAGTATATAAAAAATAATAACTCCCATTGTAATAATAACAGTAACTATATCCAAAATTGCCATTGTAAAATTTATTGATTTATCTAAAATTCCGCCTGCAACCGCTGAGGATTTACTTGCAACATCATTAATATCAATAAATTCTATTAATTTTCTGTCTAAAATTTCTGTATTACTTATATAATTTACTGTATTATCAACTATTTGCGGAATTTTATGTACAAAAGAATGAATTTCATTTATGGAAATTGTAACTATAGGAATTAAAAATAATACTACAATTAAAAGAGTAAGAGTAATAACAATCATGGAAGCAGCTGAACGTTTCATTTTTTTGCTTAATTTATCAACAGATGGACGAAGAGAACACGCAAGAACAAAAGAGCCAAAGGCTAACAGTGCAATTGCTTTCATTTGAACAAGAAAAAACAACGACAATGTAGCCATTGCAGCAAAAAGCATATTTTTAAGATTATCTTGATTTATGGAATACATAAAATATTATCATTCTTCTTGTTGATTTACGTTTATATATCTGACATCGCTCCAGGATAGGTCTATATATTTTGTATTATCTTTAAGCCGTTTAACATCCTCAGATTTCATCATGCTTGCAAGTTCTTTTATTCTTTCAAAAACGGTTAAATCAGTTGTTCCCAACCTGATTTTTACGGTTTCCAATTGAATAAATGCATTATTCGGTATTCTTAAATCTAAATATTGAACTTTTTCCCCCGAATAGTATTCTGTTTCTTTTACAATTCTGTAAAGGTGCATAATTCTTTTTACATCCCATTTTTCGTAATCATCCTCAGGTAAACCATAGCTTAATATTTTTACAGCGTGTGATTTTTCATTCAAAGGAAGATATTCACTGCTTATAAACTCGCCGTCAAAAGAGTAAGCAGCTATCTCAGGAGTGAATTCGGAGGGAGATATGATGATTGCAGGTATTACCTCTTGTACCATTATTACAAGCCTTGCAGGAAACCAAAATCTTCTTATATATGTTTTTTTTATCGGTGAAAGTAATTCAAGCTCTTTAACCATTTCGTCCGGATTAATCTTATATAAAGGTTCATTATCCAAATGTATTTTTCTTACGGTGTCTAAAATTTTATCGTTTGAAACAATTGAATTTCCTAAAATTTCAACATTTTTTCCTGTAATAAAAATATCTTGAGGTAAAAACCAGTAATGAGAATTAGCAATGCGGTAAACAAAGTAAAAAAGAGCAATTATAAGAATAAATCTAAAAATTTTAAACAATCTTCTTACTATAATTTCAGCTCGGCGTGCTTTCCTGCGAAGCTGATATTGTTTTATTCGGCGTTTTACGGAATATTGTTCATCAGTCATTATTTATTTAAACCTGCACTGTTTAATATTAATAAAACCAAATCATCATAACTTATACCCATTACGGCAGACTGAGCAGGTAAATCACTTGTATCAGTCATTCCCGGATTGGTATTTATTTCAAGAAAATAAGGTTTATCATCTTTAACCATAAAATCAATTCTTGAAACACTGCTGCAGCCTGCTTCCTTATGTGCTTTAACTGCAATTTCTTTAATATTTTTTTCTGTTTCTTTTGATATAGATGTTGAAGGAACAATAAAATCAGACATTCCTTTTGTATATTTTGCTTCAAAATCGTACCATTCATTTTTTGGACGTATTTCAAGTATTTCGGTAGCAAATGTATTTCCGTTTTTTTCTAAAACACCGACGGTAACAAAAAAACCGTTTATAAATTCTTCAATAAGAACGGAATCATTAAATTTTAATGCTTCTTCATAAGCTGCTTCAAGTTCATTTTCCGTATTAACTTTTGTCATTCCAAAACTTGACCCCTCGCAGACTGGTTTTGTAATTACGGGATATTTCAATACTTTACAGGCAAGTTTTACATTTTCGCCTTTTTTTACAAAAACAGATTTTATAAGAGGAATATCAGGACAAGAGGATAATACTCTTTTTGTATATTCCTTATTCATGCAAATTGCGCTTGCCATTACACCCGAACCTGTATAGGGTATTTTTAATATTTCCAGAATACCTTGTATGCAGCCATCTTCTCCGTACTTACCGTGCAGAGTATTATATGCAACATCGTAATTACCTTTGGAAAGTTTTTCCGCAATATTTTCATCAACTTCTATAAGCTCGGCATTTTTGTATCCGAGTCTGTGAAGCGCGGCAAGAACATTTTTGCCTGAGCGCAGTGAAACTTCTCTTTCACTGGAAAACCCAAGTGCTAAAACCGCTATTTTGGCATCATAGCCGAATTTACAGTCATTATTTCCCATAATTTTGCTTCCTTAGTTCCTTCGTTACCTATATATTTTATTTCCGGATTTAATTCTATAGTATATTTTTCACGTACTTTAGAATACATTTTATACATTAGAGTTATTACATCTTGAGAAGTTGCTTCGCCGATATTAATAATAAAATTTGCGTGATTTTTAAAAACCTCGGCACCGCCGACCTTTGTCCCTTTTAACTCACATAAATCCAACAATCTGCCGGCAGAATCATTTAGGGGATTTTTGAAAATACTGCCTGCATTAGGATAGGTTAACGACGGCTGGTGAGTTTTTCTGAATTCTATATTTCTCTGCATTATTTCATCAATATTTTCGGCTACCCCTTTTTTTAATTCAAATTCTGCACTTAAAACAATATAATTCTTTTTTGCTGCATTTGAATACCTGTATTTAAAGCCCAAATCATCTTTTTTTAAATGTAAAATATTTTTATCTTCAGGATTATAAACATCAGCAGATACAATACAATCAGATATTGATTGATTATGAGCAGAGGCATTCATATAAATCATGCCACCGAAACTTCCAGGAAACCCTATTAAAAATTCAAAACCCGAAAGTGAATTTTTTTGGCACTCATAAGAAATGAGAGGACCTCTTGTTCCGCAGGAGACATGAACTCTGCAGCCGTTTATAAAATAAGAATTTATTTTTTCCGTAAATATAATCTTTTTATCGATATTTTCAGAGGAAAACAGAACATTTGAACAATTACCCAGAACATAATCATATTCCCCTGTTTTTAATAAATCTACAAGTTCTTTTATATCGGAGGGGAAAGCTGCTTTTTTAACTTTTCCGCCGATTTTAAAGGTTGTATGTTTCTTTACTTCATAATTCTCAAAAATTTCAATCATTTTAGACTCGCTTTTGAAATTAAATATTTCCCCAGATTGGTGATTGACCCTGCTCCGAGTGTTATAACAATATCATTTTTTTGCAAAAGAGGAAAAATTTTATCTGCTGCTTCGCTAATGTTACCGCTTATATATTCTGCATTATTTCTGTTTAAATCCAAAACAAAATTTTCGGAATTAATCCCTTTTATTTTATCTTCTCCGGCGGAGTAAACATCCGTAACCAAAAGTAAATCAGCACTATCGAAAGCAGACTTAAAATTATCCCATAAAGCTTGAAGTCTTGAATATCTGTGAGGCTGGAAAACGGTAACAATCCTGTTATTATGTTTGCAGCCTTCTTTAAGTGTATCAAGAGTTGTTTTTATTTCATCCGGATGATGGGCATAATCATCATAAAACTTAATGCCGTTAATTTCGCCTGTTTTTTGGAAACGTCTGCCCATGCCGGAAAAAGAAGCGAAATATTCTTTTAGTTTATTTACATCAATATTTGCTTCATTTAATGCGGCAAAAACTCCCAATGAATTATAAATATTATGCTTTCCGGGAATATTCAGGCAAATATGCTGCATAAATTTATTATTTTTATAAATATCAAAAGATGAAGTAAAACCTTCCTGTTTAATATTTTCAGCAGTATAATCAGCTTCTGAAAGACCAAATGTAATAAAGTTATAAGAAGGATAAAGTTTTATAAATTCTCTGTTTCCGTTGTTATCAATATTAATTATTACTTTTTGTTCCGGCTTATTGCTTAAATACTTATTAAAAGTTTTTGCTATATCCTTAAAACCGTTTTTATAATAATCAAGGTGATCTTCCTCCATATTATTAATAACTGCAATATCGGTAGAGTACTTTTGTATTGTTCCGTCTGATTCATCAAGCTCCGCACAAAAATATTTGTTTCCCGAATATTTAGCATTTGTATTTATTTCCGGAATTATTCCGCCTACAACGAAAGAAGGATTGTAACCTGCTTTTTCAAGTAAATAAGAAGCAAGTCCTGACGAGGTTGTTTTACCGTGAGTACCGGAAAACCCAATAAAAAATGCATTTTTATCCTCTGAAAAATCCTTTGAAATTATATTTAGAATATCAGAACGGTGATTGATTTTTAATCCCAATTCTTTTGCTCTTATAATTTCCGGATTAGTTGCTTTAATTGCAGTACTTGCAACAATATTCATATCTTTTTCTATTAAATCGGCACTATGACCTATATGTATTTTAATTCCCATTTTTTCAAGCAAGTGTGTATATTTACTTTCTGCTGCATCACTGCCCGAAACCACGGCTCCATTAGAAGCAAGAATACCTGCAAGCGCACTCATACCTACTCCGCCGATTGCTATAAAGTGAAATTTTTTATTCTTTACATCCATGAAAATAACTCTTATCTTAAATTTACTATAAACATTGTATTACAAATGTTAAGTTTTTTAATACCTGTTTCAAAAAAAGTTATATTTAATTTTTTTTATTGAATTATAATTCTGATAAGAGTAGAATTATTTTTGCTTACTAACTAATAAAATAGAGGTATATATGAAACTACATGTGCAGACATTATTTGTTGCAATAGGTTTAGGAATAAAAAGAAATTGGCATATATTTCTTGCGATTATTGCAGGTATTTTGTTCGGAAATTATATTCACGAAAATCCGAGTTCTTTTAATACATTTGTAAAATTGCTTGAATTTATAGGACAAGCCTTTATAAGACTTATTCAAATGGTTGTTATTCCGCTTGTGTGTTCTGCAATTGTAGTCGGAATATCCAGTGTGGGAGACAGCAGGCAGATAGGAAAATTCGGTAAAAAGATGATTATATATTACGGTATAATTACGTTTGCTGCTGTTTCTATAGGTGCAGTTCTTGTTTCCGCGATAAAACCGGGTATAGGAATACAGCATTTTATAAGCCAGACTGCCGCAGCTGAAATTCAAAGTCATGTTCAAGCTGCAATTACTGAGCAGCAGGGAAATATCGGAACTTTGTTTCTTAACATGATTCCTCAAAATCCTTTGGAATCTCTTGCAAGAGGAGAAATGATACCTATCATATTTTTCGCGCTTATTTTTTCACTTGCATTATCTAAAGTCGGAGAAATAAACAGACCCATAGTTTCCTTTTTTGAATCCGTTTTTGCAGCAACAATGAAAATAACCGATTGGATTATGGTATTTGCAGCTCCCGGTATTTTTGCATTGACTACCGTTGCTGTTTCACAGTTTGGTCTTGGTATTTTTAATACTATTTCAAAATTTTTGGGGGTAATATTTATTGGATTTTTAATTCAGTTTTTTATTGTATATCCTCTTGTTTTAAAGATATTTAGTAAAGTGCCGGTAACAACTTTTTATATAGCTATAATTGAAGCATTATTAGTTGCCTTTGGTACAGCCTCAAGCAGTGCTACATTACCCTTAACTATTGCGTGTTGTGAAAAACGCGGTATTTCTCATAAAATATGCAGTTTTGTTCTTCCGTTAGGGGCAACTTTAAATATGGACGGAACAGCACTTTTTCAGGTGGTTTGTGTTCTTTTCCTAATGCAGGCTTATGGTGTACCTTATGATTTATCGCAGGTATTTTTAATAATGGCACTCGTAATTATTTCATCAAGTACTGCTGCAGGTATCCCCGGAGGCGGTCTTATAACAATTGCACTGGTGCTGAATAATTTCGGGCTTACACCTGCACAGTTAATAGAAGGGTTCGCTTTCTTATTTGCAATAGAACGTGTTGCGGATATGCTTAGAACTACCGTAAATGTTGCAAGTGACGCTGTAGTTGCAGCTGTAATTGCGGATAATGAAAATGAAATCAATTATGATTTATTGAATAATACGGAACAATATAAAGAAATCATATAAATTTGCCTGAAATTGAGCAGGACTGCGGAACCGGATTAGATTAAATTTTTTAATATATATAGCAGCTGGCTTCGTTTTATATTCCCTGACAAGCCGCAACTGCTTTAATATAAATAATTTTAGCCTTATGCATCAAAATATATTTTTTGTTGAAAAAACAGTGAAATAATAATTTTGACTTTTAAGACACCCTCATTTTTTTATTTAATACTCAAGAAATTTATTTGTAATTCAAGTATATTTGCGTTACATTTTTAATAAAGTTAAACAGAATTAAATTTTTTCACTAGACAAAAGGAGAGTTGTTACAATGACGAAGAAAACAATTACGGTTGACGGTAATTATGCCGCAGCGCATGTTGCTTATGCGCTTTCCGAGGTATCCGCAATCTACCCGATTACTCCTTCATCTACAATGGGTGAATGGGTTGATGAATGGGCATCACAACACAAACAAAATATTTGGGGGAAAGAAGTAAGAGTTGCAGAAATGCAATCTGAAGCAGGTGCCGCAGGAGCAGTTCACGGCTCGCTTGCAGCAGGTGCCTTAACATCTACATATACAGCTTCTCAGGGATTATTGTTAATGATTCCTGTTATGCACAAAGTTGCGGGAGAAATGCTTCCTTCTGTTATTCATGTCGCAGCCCGTGCTTTAGCTGCTCAATCTTTAGCTATATTCGGTGATCATACCGATGTTATGGGCTGCCGTAATACGGGTTATGCTATGTTAGCTGCCAATTCCGTGCAGGAAGAAATGGATATGGCTTTAGTTGCACATTTATCCACTTATAAGGCAAAAGTTCCTTTCTTACAGTTCTTTGACGGTTTTAGAACTTCACATGAAGTACATAAAATTGAAGAAATTTCTTATGAAGATATTGCAAGTCTTGTTGAACCTGAATATATAGAAGAATTTCGCGCTCGTGCTCTAAGACCTGAAGCTCCCGTATGTAAAGTCGGGGCGCAAAATACCGATGTATATTTTCAGGGGCGTGAAACAGTTAATAAATATTATAATGCTGTTCCCGATATTGTTCAGGAGTATATGGATAAAGTTGCGCGCGTTACAGGCAGACAATATCATCCGTTCGATTACACAGGAGCCCCCGATGCAACTGATGTTATAGTCGCTATCGGTTCGGGATGCGAAACTATAGAAGAAACTATAGAATACTTAAATTCTAAAAAAGGTAAAAAATACGGTCTTGTGAAAGTAAGATTATACAGACCTTTTGATGTTAAAAGATTTAATGCGGTTTTACCTAAATCAGTTAAGCGCATTGCAGTTCTTGACAGAACAAAAGAACCCGGTTCAATAGGCGAACCTTTATATTTAGATGTAGTTGCAGCTCTTGAAAATAAAAATATAAGAGTAATAGGCGGTCGTTACGGTTTATCTTCAAAAGAATTTACGCCTTCTATGGTTTATGCCGTTTATAAGCATTCTGAAAATAACGGCTTCCACGGATTTACGGTTGGTATTGATGATGATGTTACAAATCTGTCTTTAAAAGTAGAAGAACATATTGTAACAGAACCTGAAGGTACTACAAATTGTATGTTCTGGGGACTAGGCTCCGACGGTACTGTTGGAGCAAATAAAAATTCAATTAAAATAATCGGTCAATATACTGATAAAGATGCACAGGCATATTTTGCTTATGACTCAAAAAAATCTTTCGGAGTAACTGTATCTCACTTGAGATTTGGCGATAAACCGATTAAATCAACTTATTTAATTACCGCTCCTGACTTTGTATCCTGCAGTGCTCATTCATATATAGGAAGATATGATTTATTAAAAGGTATTAAAGAAGGCGGTACTTTCTTATTAAATTCTCCTTATTCAAAAGAAGATGCTTTCAGTCATTTAACAAAAGATATGCAAAAAACAATTATTGAAAAGAAAGTAAAATTCTATAATGTTGATGCTGAAAGATTAATAAAAGAACAACCGGGATTACGCGGTAAAGGTGCAAATACCGTTATGATGGTTGCTTATTTTAAAGTATCCGGCATTATTCCTTTTGAACAGGCTCTTGAAGGAATGAAAGAAATGACAAAGAAAACCTTTAAGAAAAAAGGAGATGATGTTGTTAACATGAATCTTGCACTTATTGATGCTGCTGTTAATGCAACGGAAGAAGTCATAATACCAAAATCATTAGACGGTATTTGCAGTGCCGATGATGTTAAAATGATTCCTGATAATGCTGATGAATTTGCTCAAAAGATAATTGAACCCTGTATGCGTCAAAAAGGCGATGATATACCTGTAAGTGCAATGAGTGTTGATGGTGTTATTCCGATTGGAACTGCAAAACTTGAAAAACGCGGTATTGCTCCGCGTGTTCCAAAATGGGTAAAAGAAAATTGCCTGCAATGCGGTGTTTGTGCAAGTGCATGTCCTCATGCCGCAATAAGAACAAAATTAATAGAGCAAAAAGATTTGGCTAATGCTCCCGAATCGTTTAAAACAATTAATGCTAAACCTGCTGTGGCAGATGAACAATTTAAAGTACAGGTTTATTGCATGGATTGTACGGGTTGCGGCGTTTGTGTCGATCAGTGTCCTACAATGAAGATGCCGGAAGAAAAACGCGCTCTTGTTTGGTCAACAATAGAAAAAGAAGAAGAAGCATGCGAAATCGTTAATGAAAAATTCTTTGATGAATTACCCGATAACGTAATGGGCAGAAATACGACAAAAACAATTAAAGGTGCAATGCTAAGAAAACCGCTGTTTGAATTTTCGGGTGCCTGTGCAGGCTGCGGGGAAACTCCTTATGTAAAATTGGTTTCTCAATTATTCGGTGAGAATGCTATTGTTGCAAATGCTACAGGATGTTCGTCCATTTATTCCGGTACATTCCCGACAATTCCTTATACAACAAATAAAGACGGCAGAGGACCGGCGTGGGCTAATTCTTTATTTGAAGATAATGCCGAATTTGGTTTTGGTATGAGATTAGCCGTTGACCAGAACAGAGATACTTTAAAAACTTATGTTCAAAAAGTGCTTGAAAGTGAAAAAGCTCCTGCTGAATTGAAAGAAGCACTTCAAGGCGCAATGGCTCATTTTGATAATTCAAAAACGGAAGAAGCTGTTAAAGCTCAAAAACACGCAAAAGAAATGATTGCAAAATATGCTGACGTTGATTGTCCAAATTTAGCGAAAGTAAGAGAACTTCAAGACTACTTTACCGATAAATCAATCTGGATAATAGGCGGTGACGGCTGGGCAAATGATATCGGATACGGCGGTATTGACCATGTACTTGCTCAAAATAAAAATGTTAATGTACTTGTTCTTGATACCGAAGTATATTCAAACACAGGAGGTCAAGCATCTAAATCAACACCAACGGGAGCTGTTGCAAAATTTGCTACAGGCGGTAAACGTACCTATAAGAAAAATATGGGACTTATGAGTATGTCATACGGATATGTTTATGTGGCTTCGGTTGCACTCGGGGCAGACAGAATGCAGACATTAAAGGCATTTCAGGAGGCTGAAGCTTATGACGGACCTTCAATAATATTTGCTTATGCTCCTTGTATTGCACACGGTATCGATATGAGTAAAACTCAAACCGAACAAAAACGTGCGGTTGAAGCAGGATATTTCCCGTTATACAGATATAATCCGGCAAATGAACAGCCATTTACGTGGGATGCAAAAGAACCGAAAGAAAACTTCCAGGAATTTATTAAATCGGAAGGACGATATAAGTCATTACTAAAAACGAATCCCGAAGCAGCAGAAGCATTATATGCTCAAGCTGAAAAAGATGCGGCAAAAAGAATGGCTGTATTTAAATCTGTAGGTGAATTAATAAAATAACAGAAATGATTTCAAGCGGCGGATTTTGCATTTTGCAAAATCCGCCTTTTTTAGTGTGTGTACATTATTTATAACAAGACTGCAAAATGCAGATTTGGATTAAATCAAAAAGCACCTGACAAAATGATTTTCAGAAATTTGTTTAAGTTCAGGCAGTTCTTTTTTACATTTTTCACTGCAATAAGGGCAACGCGTATGGAATTTGCAGCCTTTAGGCGGATTATTTGGTGAGGGTAAATCTCCTTCTAAAATTATTTTTTTAGACTTGTTTTCCTCTGAAATAACCGGAACTGCATCTAATAACGCTTGAGAATAGGGGTGTTTATGATTATTAAAAAAGTCATTTTTTTCCGCAATTTCAAGAATTTCACCTAAATACATAACTGCAATACGGTCGCTTATATATTTTATAATACTCAAATCATGAGAAATAAAAAGCATTGTCAGATTTAAATGCTTTTTTAAATCCGTTAAAAGATTAACAATTTGTGCTTGAATACTTACATCAAGTGCACTAACCGGTTCATCCGCAACAATGAAACGTGGATTTAATATTATGGCTCTTGCTATTGCTATTCTTTGACGTTGTCCTCCGGAAAATTCGTGCGGGTATCTGTTTAAAACGTCAATATTCATACCAATTAAAAACATTATATTTTTAATTTTTTCATCAATATTATCATGTATTCCGTGAACAATAAAAGGTTCTTTTAAAATATCATAAATTTTCATTCTTGGATTTAAGCTCATATACGGATTTTGAAAAACAAGCTGAGCATTACGTCTGAAATTTTTAAGCTGTTTTTTATTTTTTTCTAAAATATTTTCGTTTTCAAACAGTATTTTACCTGATGTTGGTGTTATAAGTTTTAAAATGCAATTTCCAAGAGTTGATTTACCGCTTCCTGATTCACCAACAAGACCCAAAATTTCATTTTCATATATATCCAAATTAATATTATTTAAAGCATAAACATATCCTGTAATATTCCCCATAAGTCCGTTAGTAACAGGATATCGCATATTTAGTTCTTTTATTTCAAATAATTTTTTCATAGATTTTATTATACAGTATTCTGTCTTATTTTAAACTACCTTTTAATCCAATAAAAATGAAGAATTTTTTACAATTCTTCATTATTTTTTAAAAAATTTACTAATTTATTTTTTTATTTAAGGTAGAATATAGTTAGGATTATTTTGCATAAATAGTATTTCGGTCAGCTTAACGGGTATGAATCCAGAAAATAAAAATGTAAACAAATTTAATATAAAAGACTATCAGGAATTAATTGATACTCTTGCAAGAGTGGAATACAAAAAACTGTCTGCAAAGCATTTAATTGATTTCTCGGAATTGGTTAATATAGGTACACAAGTTATACATAAACTTTGTGCAAATTCCGAACCTGATAAATATAATAAGTCTTATCTTTCAACAGCCGTAAAATGGGCAATTAGAAATGAAGTCCGAAGAAGGTATAAATGGTATATACTCAAAAATCAACAGCCTGAAACAGTTCAATTAGATGAAGAAAATGAGTCTAGTATTCGAGAAGCAGTATATAAAACTATTTTGTCGGTTGATGAAATGGCGGAAGGCGATAATCCTACACAAATTCGTGATTTAAAACGTAATCCCGAAGAAAAAATTTTATTTTACGAATTAAGCGAAAGCATTAAGGCAGCAATAAAAACACTGCCGCCGCGAGAACGCGAACTTATTGAAAGCAAGTTCTTTAATGATAAAAAATTACGGGAAATATCCGAAGAATTTAATCTTTCGCCGTCCAGAATTTCAAGAATAATTCAATCCGGACTAAATAAAATAAGAAAAGAACTCGTAAAACAAAATTTGGTATAAAAACGGAAGCAAAAGGATAAAGAGGAAGAATATATGAGTCTGAAAACCATACAATATAAAACTGAAGGTACCTGCTGCGCATTAATGAACGTAATACTTGATGATGATACGGTTAAAGATGTTGAATTTATAGGAGGATGCCGCGGAAATCTTGAAGGTATAAGACATCTTATAATAGGAATGGATATTGACAGTATTATTTCAAAATTACAGGGAATTAAATGCGGCTCAAAGCCTACAAGCTGTCCTGACCAATTATCACGTTGTCTTTTGGAATTTAAAAAGCAAAATGCTGCTAAAGAGGTTGTAAAGTAGCATGGCAATAGAGTTGGATAATAAGCAGGGACTTATTGCAGGAAATGGTCAGCTTCCTGTTATGCTTGCTAAAAATGCAAAAGAAAACGGATTTGAAGTAGTTGCAATTTCTCTTTCGTCCGATAACAGAAATGAATTGAAAAAATACTGCTCAAAAGTTTTTGACCTTGCCCCCGGTGAACTTTTAAAAGTAAAGAAGGTACTTGAAACCGAAAAAATTACACAGCTGACTTTTATAGGAAAAGTTTCAAAAAGTCTTGTTATTAAACGTCCACGCTTTGATGCCTTGGCTATAGAATTTCTTAAGCAGGCGCAGCGTTTAAATGATGATGCTATTATGTTGTTTCTGGTTAATGAACTGAATAAAATAGGGATAACCGTTTTAGATCAAACAATATTCATTAAAAATTTAATGGTTTCAAGAGGAGTATTGGGAAAAATTCAACCGACAGAAGCGCAGCTTACTGACGTAGAATACGGCTATAAAATTGCAAAAGAAATGGGAGAGCTTGATATCGGTCAATCAGTTGTGATAAAAGACAGAATGATTATGGCTATTGAAGCAATTGAAGGTACGGATAAATGTATTAAAAGAGGCTGTAAGCTCGGTAAAAAAGATTCCATTATAGTTAAAGTTGCTAAACCAAAACAGGATAAACGATTTGATATTCCTGCTTTCGGTTTGAATACACTTAAAACAATGAAAAAGTATAAATCAAATTTAATAGCCGTTGAAGCAAATGAAACAATACTTGTTGATAAGGCTAAAACAATAGAGTATGCAGATAAAAATAATATAGTAGTAATGGCGGTATGAAAAAATTATTTATAATTACAGGCGAATATTCCGGTGATAAGCACGGGGCTGATGTAGTAAGAGAAATAAAAAAACTCAACCCCGAGATTGAAATAGAGGCAGTCGGGGGAGAAAATCTTCAAAAAGCAGGAGTAAAGCTTTATTGTGACCATTCTAAAATGTCGGCAATGGGGTTTAATCTTAAAATAATAATGACTCATATTCAGCTTGGAGAGCAAATTGCACAATACCTGAAAGATGAATTTAAGCCTGATATGGTTTTAATGATTGATTACGGCGGTTTTAATTTAAATCTTTCAAAAGTTCTATCAAAGTACGGCATTAAAATATATTATTATATTCCGCCTCAGGTCTGGGCATCAAGAAAATGGCGATTAACTACAATAAAAAAGAATATCAAAAAAGTTTTAACGATATTTCCTTTTGAAAAAGAAATGTACCGTGATATCGGAGTTGATGTTGAGTTTGTAGGTCATCCTCTATTGGCGGAAATGCCTGAAAAAGCAAATAAAATTAAGGTTTTTAATGAAAATGGTTTTGACCGGAGTAAAAGGCTTGTTTCTATATTTCCGGGGTCAAGAAAATTTGAAATCAAAAATTTGCTTTCTATATTTTTACGTTCAGCAAGACTGATTAAGGTTTCAAATTCCGATGTTCAATTTGCACTTGCTCAAGCTCCTAATATTAAGGATGAGCTTATTAATCCTATATTGGAAAAATATTCTGATTTAAATATAAAAGTATTAAAAAATAAAAATTACGAACTTTTGGCAGCCTCGGATGCGTTAATTTTGGCTTCGGGAACTGTTGCACTTGAAGCAGCTTTATATCAGACTCCAATGATAATAAGTTATCGCGGTCCATGGTTTTTATATTTTATTTATTTGGCTGTACGTTCCATAAAACGTGTTTGTCTTCCCAATATTATTATGAATAAGGACATAGTACCGGAATTATTACAGCTAAAAGCAACTCCGGGAATAATTTCGGAAAATATAAATAAAATTTTAAATGACGGAGAATATCGCAATAATATGATACAAAATTTAGGCGAAGTAAAACAAAAACTGCATACTTCAGCAGCTGCACAAAAAACTGCCGAAATAATCGTTAATAATATTTAGTAAACATTTTTATTTTTATCGCAATATTCAATTTTGAGGGTATTTTCAAACTCATTTAAAAATTCGGCAGGTGTCAATTTAAAGCCTTTTGCTATTTTTATCATAATACCGAGTTTAATATCTTGTTTCATATTTTCAATTCGGCTTAATATTGCCGGCTCTATGTCATTGTCCAGCGCAAAACCATTTAAAGTTCTATTTATTGATATTCTTTTATTTTTTATAAATTTTCCTATTTTATTGTATTGCATTTTCTCAATTATCTTTTATAATAAAATTAAATTCATTGAGATTTCTCAATAAGAATTTTTTAAAGTATAAGGTAATTGTAATGAATATAATAAAGTTTATGAGCAAAAATAGGATAGGAAAACCGCCATGGGATTACTATTTTTTAAAAGATTTGGAGGAAAAAGAATATCCGGTTTATTTGGCTGAATTGTTCAAATTAAATACAGGAGAAAACCTGCCGCTTTTAAAAGAGTGGAGTTTTAAGAGTGGAATTATGAGCTATAAAATAGATAAGAAAAAATTAAAAACATTTAATCAAAAAATACAATGGATTAAATTATATGGAATAACACCTTTAATGCAAGATTGCACGGATAAAGTAACGGTACGCGATTATGTACGTGAGCATATTGGAACAGAATATTTAAAACCGGTATTACAAATCATACCCAATGACAACAATGATATTTCAACCTGCTTTGATAAAATCAATTTTGAAAAACTTCCCGAAAGCTTTGTAATCAAATGCAATCACGGGTGCAAATGGCAGTACATAATAAAAGATAAAAATAATTTTCTTAATAACAAACGATTATTTGATATAGTAAAACAAAACATAACAGGCTGGCTTGAGCAGGATTATTCACTATGGGGCGGATTTGAAATGCAGTACAATGGCATTTTGCCGCAAATATTAATTGAAAAATTTTTACAAAATTTTCGTGAAATAGAAGTTTATTGCTTTAACGGGATTCCGCAGATATTTAGGCTTATACATAATAAAAATACTCAAAATGTGAGTATTTTTGATAAAAAATTAAATAATATAACTGGTTTAAAATTTTTAGAAGAAGATTATATTACGGATTTTGATATTAACAATATTTTTAAACAAACAATTGATAATATTATTAATTTATCAATTAAATTGGCAGAGAAATTTATTTTTGTTCGTATTGATTGGCTTCTTTTTCAAGAAAAATTTTATTTTAACGAATTAACTTTCACTCCGTTTTCAGGATTTTGCCGAATTAAAAATGACAAATGGAACAAAATATTGGGCGAATTAATAAATTTAGAGAGGATTGACAATGGATTTTAAATCAATTGAAAATTTATCGGAAGAACTTCTTGATAAAATATATGATGAAGAGCTAATTGCAAATATGAAATATCAACCTTGTAACTGTGTAATTGAAGAAGGACTTATAGACTATAACTGTTATGTTTACGTTGATTATAGCAACGGTTGTTATAATTACACATTTTGCCCGTTAACTCAACAAGCCGGGGAAGCTCCATGTACTCAGCATTGTGACGGAGCTTGTCAGGCCGCAGGAGGACTTTACGGTCAATTTAAATAGGAATAATTAAATGTATAATTTTTCAGCACCAATGCCATATAATAAAGATGATATTAACAAATTACTTGATATAAATAATCTTTTTGAAAAAAGCGGAATAACAAGCTTATATGCATGTGTACCCAGAAGCTGCGAACTTTTTACGGGATTTGAACAATCAAGAAATTTTGCTTTTGAATATAGTTCCTGGAGTCATTGGAAAAGTTTATTTGAACAAGTATTATCACGTGGATGCGATTTTATTTATCTCTTAAATTCTCCACGTCCAATAGATATTGAGAATCCGGATTTCCCAAAAAGTATGGAAAAACTTGACCTACTTTTATCCGAATTAAAAAAAACAGGCATTAAAAGATTAAGAGTTGCCCAAGGTCAATTAATGACTTATATTGGTAAACACTACAGAGATTTTGAAGTTTTGGCTTCAACAAGCTTAGAATATAAAACAATTTGGGAATATCAGAATTTTATATATTTTCATCCTGAAGTGAAACAAATAGTACCTTCCCACGATGTAAACAAGAACTTTAAACTCCTTTCCATTTTGAAAAAACAATATCCTAATACAGAATTTGAACTAATGGTCAATGAAGGATGCTTGCAAGGATGCCCTAATCGTATTTTTCATGAAATGGTAAATATAGATAAAGATATGATTATAAAAAATGATGTATGTTTTTCAATATCATACGGAACTTCATTTTGTACTCCTATTATTCAAAAATATCCAATACATAGTTTGTTAATAGGAACAAACATCTTTCCATGGGATATAGATGAATATGCAAAAATAGGCATAACACATTTTAAATTTGTCGGACGTGACGGTTATGATAATTTTAATGATTATCTAAATAATTTTAAAATTTATTTGACGGGAGTCGAAAATATAAAAAAAATTAATCAATCTTCATTTTCAGAATTTACGCATCATTTAGCAAAAAGTAAATTATTAAAAAGACTAACAGTTAAAGAATATAAAAAATATTTACCAAAAATCAAATATTTAAAAAAATACGGGCATTTATGTGCTTCACGATGTGGCATCGAATGCAGATATTGCTATAAATGTGCTGAAAAAATAATAAAGGTTTATAAAAAAAACTTAAAAGAAAAAGAAAAGCAGCCTCATTATTTATCGGCATGCAAAATAAACTAAAAACTATATTATACGTAGCTTTTTTGCGAGAACTCAAGTAAATTCTCGCTTTTTTTAATTTTAATTATTCAATAAATTTGCCGTCAAATAAATCTTTTACCATACCTGCCTGGCTTGATGTATCTATATGTTTTTCAACTGTTTTTTCTTCATTATTTTTATCTTCAACATAAGTCTGATATTCTTCTTCTTCTTTTTTTTGAATATCCTGCATATTTTCTTTTTGTTCGGAAACAGAAGTGTTTAAAGAAACGGGATTTGATGTTTGAACGGGAACAAAATCAGAGGGTATATCAGCTGTAGTAATTATTTGAATATTGGGATTTTTAAAACCTAAATAAGAAGTGACAGCATCAGCCAATGCCTGTTTTTTAGTTTTATTTTCAGCCATTTTTACAAACATTTCATTAGGAAACGCAATTAAAATTCTGTTTTCCGAAAGTTCAACAGGCTGAGCTTTTTGCTGATAAAAGGCTTTTGCCGCATTATTAGTGATACTTTGGAGTACGCTTACCCAGATATTGTGTAAATCTCTGTTATTAACAGAGGAAGGATTTTGTTCGGGTTGTTTTTCCGTTAATATTTCTCGATTTAAATCATTTTTTTGGGGTAAATTAATTGCTTCTTGTTCTGAGTTATTATTTTGAATTTCGTTTTTTATTACGGTTTCCCTTTTAACAACAGGCGATGCATCAGTCTGTAACGCCAAGGCAGGTTTATTATTAACCGGTACTCCCGAGGCTATTTGAGCTTCAAGAGTTTCTATTCTTTTCATTAAATTTTCCATTGAGGGAAGATTTTTATAGTTTGTAATATCAATTATACATAATTCAAGCCACAAATATTTGTTGGTTGTATCTTTTATTTGAACGGTATAATACGATAATTTATCAATTATTTGTATAATCTCGCTTACAGTGAACTTATCAGCCAAAGCTTTATTTTTTTCATAATTAATTTCGTTTATAAGTGTCAAAGAATAAATAAGTTCTTTATCAGAGCAGTTTTTTATAATCATTAAATCTCTGAAATATTGTATAAGATTATTAACAAGCTGAACGGGTTCATTACCTTTTGCATAAACTTCATCAATAAGTTCAATTGATTTGGAAGTTTCTGCATTAATAATACAATCGGCAATTTGATATAATTTTTCATAAGATATTTTTCCTAAAAGTTCGTTAACATCCTCTGTTGTAATTTCTTTATTTGCGCCAAGAACACTGATTTGGTCGAGAAATGAAAGAGCATCTCGCATACCGCCTTGCGAATTTTTAGCAATATTATACAGAGCATCTTTTGTAATATTAATATTTTCTTGAGCTGAAATATATTCAAGACGTTTAACTATATCATCTGTAGTAATACGTCTGTAGTCAAATCTCTGACATCTTGAAATGATTGTATCAAGCACCTTGTGAGGTTCTGTTGTAGCAAGAATAAAGATTACATTTTGAGGAGGTTCTTCAAGAGTTTTTAAAAGAGAATTAAAAGCAGTCGAAGAAAGCATGTGAACTTCATCAATAATGTAAATTTTATATTTTCCGTTCACGGGAACATACTGAATTTTTTCGATAATAGCCTGAGTATCTTCAACGCTTCTGTTGCTTGCGGCATCTATTTCAATAACATCAACGGGAATAGAGTTCATAATATCAAGGCAGGCAGGACATTTACCGCAAGGAGTAAGTGTAGGGCCTTCTATACAATTAAGCGATTTAGCTAAAATTCTTGCCGAAGAAGTTTTTCCTGTGCCTCTTGGGCCGCAAAGCAAATATGCATGAGCTATTCTGTTAAGTTTAATAGCATTACCAAGTGCATGTACTATATTTTCCTGACCTATCAGGTCATTAAACGTCTGGGGTCTGTATTTTCGATATAGCGGAATATATTTTGTTTCCAATTGTCTGCTCCAAATAGTAAACAATATAATTATAACGAAAAAAAATGGAACTCAAACAAAAAACTTACGTCATTTATTAATAATCAGTTGGAGAGGATTTAAAATGAGTATTCAATATATTGATGAATTTGAGGAAGAATATTTTAGTTTTGAGAATGAAAATAAAAATGAAATAATATTAAAAGATAATACAAAAGATGAAAATGAAGAAGAACCTGCAGCTTTCAGCAATATTGTATTTAAAGATGATCTTTTACAAATGTATTTAAAGGATATAGGAAAAAGTAAATTATTAAAAAGAGGAGAGGAACAGGAATTAGGACGAACTATAGTTCAGGGGGATGGGCAGAATGCATTAAAAGCTAAGAAAAAACTGATACAAGCAAATCTGCGCCTTGTCGTAAGTATTGCAAAAAAATACACGGGGCAGGGCGTTTTATTTATGGATTTGGTACAGGAGGGCTCTTTAGGATTGATTAAGGCTGCTAACCGTTTTGATTATAAAAAAGGATTTAAATTTTCAACTTATGCAACATGGTGGATTCGTCAGACTATTGTACGTGCTATTGCAAATAATTCCAAAGTAATTCGGATTCCGGTACACATGACGGATAAAATAAGACTTGTGAAGAAAGCTGTTTTTGAATTTTCTTATTATAACGGCAGAGAACCTTCTATTGAAGAAATTTCACAAATTCTTAAAATGCCGGAAAAACAGGTTGAATTAGTTATAAATACAATAAAGCTGGAGCCTGTAAGTCTTGATACTCCTGTAGCGGAAAATCTTTGTCTTGAAGATTATATTTCAGACGATAATTATATTTCACCTGAGGATAATACACAAAACAGTCTTTTAAAAATACAAACCGAAAAAATTTTAAAAGAACTTAATCCGAAAGAACAACAGATAATAATCGGACGCTTTGGAATAGACGGAAATAAACCTAAAACGCTTGAACAGCTCGGAAAGGATTTAGGTTTTTCCAAAGAACGTATAAGACAGATAGAATGTATTGCATTAAAGAAACTACGTACAAATAACAAAGTGCAGCAAATGAAAGAGTATATTTCATAATATGTTATCCGGTCTATGCGCTATAAACATCTAAATTTCATTAGTTCGTAATACCCGGCAATAAATTAAAAGATTTTTAATTTTTATAATATAATTATTGCGAGAGGTAATTATGAATATAAAAGCACCAAAAGGAACAAAAGATATACTTCCGAATGAAATGGCAAATTGGCATTTTATTGAAAAAACGGCGGAAGAAACTTTTGAAAAAGCAAATTTTAAAGAGATTAGAACCCCTATATTTGAGGATACAAACCTTTTTGAGAGGGGAGTCGGGGATACTACGGATATTGTAAATAAAGAAATGTATTCTTTTGAAAAAAGCGAAAGAAGTCTTACCCTGCGTCCTGAAAATACGGCAGGGGTAGTAAGAGCATATTTGGAACATAATTTATACAGAGAAAGCCCGCCTTCAAAATTTTGGTATTTTGGACCTATGTTCAGATATGAAAGACCCCAGGCAGGAAGGCAAAGACAGTTTCATCAAATTGGTGTCGAAATGTTCGGCATTCAGGATGCTTCTGCCGATGCGGAAGTTATTATGCTTGCCGTTGAATTTTTAAAAAGACTCGGTTTAAATGATTTGACTGTAGAAATAAATTCACTGGGCTGCAGTGTGTGCAGAAAAGAATATAAAGAGCAGCTTAAGAAAGCAATTTCTCCTTTTTTAAATCAATTATGCGAGGATTGTCAAAGCAGGTTTGAAAAAAATCCTTTAAGAATTTTGGATTGTAAAAATGAAAATTGTAATAAACTTTTTGAAGAATACAATTTAAAATCAAAAATATCAGGTATAAAATTATGTGATGAATGTTCATCTCATTATGAAAAATTAAAATTATACTTGAATGCGCTGAATATAAAATATGTAGAAAATACTTTTTTGGTAAGAGGGTTGGATTACTATACGAAAACAGTATTTGAAATCAAATCAAATAATTTAGGCTCTCAAAATGCAGTATGCGGCGGTGGGAGATATGACGGTTTGGTGGAAACTCTCGGGGGAGTACATACTCCTGCTGTCGGATGGGCAATGGGAGTTGAAAGATTAAATGCACTTATACCGTTAATTGAAACAAAAAAAATTGATTATTTTGTTGTTTCGGATAATCAGCTGGAAGCTGTAAAATTAACTGAAAAGTTAAGGAATAAAGGTTTTAGTGCCGAATTTGATTATACGTCGAGGAAATTTGCAAAACAGCTTGAAAAAGCTGCAAAAATAGCTTATAAAGCGATTATTTTAGGAGAAGATGAAATTAATAACGGTTATTTAACCGTTAAAGATTTACAAACCTCTGAACAAACAAAAATAAGTTTCGATAAGCTGATAAATTAGATTAAAATAAAAACACAATTTATATAAAACACTTGAAGTAAAAATATGTTTTGTCTATTATAGTTTTATATAGATATATGTAAAGGAATGCAATCATGAATCCAATAGTAGAAAGTTTAGGAAAAGAATATTTAAATAAAGAGCTTCCGGAACTCAATCCGGGGGATACAGTCAGAGTTTCCGTTCGTATTATAGAAGGTAATAAAGAAAGAACGCAGGCATTTGAAGGAACGATATTAAAAAAGCGCGGTTCAGGTATAGGAAAAACGATTACAGTAAGAAAAATTTTTCAGGGTGTCGGGGTTGAACGTGTTTTTCCTGTTTATTCTCCTCGTGTTGAAAAGATTACAATCGTAAGACGCGGTGATGTCAGACGTGCTAAGCTGTATTACTTGAGAGAACGTTCAGGTAAAGCTACACGTATTAAAGAAAAGATTGAAAAAAAATAATTATTTAATTATAGTGCATACTAAAAAAGCCGTATTCATAATTATAGTGATTACGGCTATTTTAAAGGAAAAATTTAATGGAATTTATTCACTGGTATCCGGGGCATATTGCTAAAGCCGAAAAAAAATTAAAAGAGCAAATTAACCTTGTTGATGTTGTCATCGAGGTTATTGACAGCCGGATACCTTTAAGTTCTATGTATCCCGATATAAAAAAACTGATTAACGATAAACCAAGACTTATTTTAATGAACAAGTCAGATTTAGCAGACAGTAAAGAAATATTAAAGTGGATAAAAATTATAAAAGATTTTTCAAAATGTTCGGTTATAGCAACAAGCGCGAATGATAATAAAGATTTATCAAAAATTTTAAATAAAGTTACGGAATTAGGTCAACCAAAAATAATTTCGCTTGTAAAAAAAGGAATGCTGCCCAGGGCAGTGCGTGTAATGGTAGTGGGCATGCCAAATGTAGGAAAATCAAGTATAATTAATAAGCTGATAAAGAAAACCAAAGCAAAAACAGGAGCAAAAGCAGGTGTAACAAGAGAACAACAATGGATAAGAATAAATCCGAAGGTTGATCTGCTTGATACTCCGGGGATTATTCCTCTAAAACAGGAAAATCAGAAGCTTGCATATAAATTGGCATTTGTTGATTCAATAGGAGAGCATGCCTATGATGTTGAAGCAGTATGCCAAAATTTTATTGATACTGTTAATGAAATTTATCCGGGATTAATAAAAAATTATTATAAATTGGAGGAACAAGAAATTACACTCGAAAATATTGCACTAAAAAGAAATTGGATAATACAGGGAGCTAAAGCAGATACAAAACGCTGTGCGCAAAATATATTAAACGATTTTAGAGTTGGAAGACTCGGGAAATTAACTTTGGATGTCAGTGAATAAACGATTTGATTTTGATAAAAAGTATTTAAAAGATTATGATTTTATAATCGGTGCGGATGAAGCAGGCAGAGGTCCGGGGGCAGGTCCTGTTTATGCTGCTGCTGTCTGCTTTACATCTCTTGATGAAAATTTAAAAAATTTACTTGAAAAATTAAATGATTCAAAGCAATTAAACGAAAAAACAAGGGAAGAACTGTATAATATTATTATAAATAACAGCATTTGGGCTGTTGACAGCGGAAGCATCGAAGAAATCGAAAAATTAAATATTCTTAAAACCTCGCTTTTAACTATGAAAAAATGTATAGAACAGGTGAAATTTAAAATTAATTCCGAAAAAATATCGGTATTGGTGGATGGTAATAAAAAAATTCCTCAATTGCAATATAATCAGGAATGTATAGTAAAAGGTGATTATAAGTCGGCATCTATAGCAGCAGCAAGCATTATAGCAAAAGTTGAGCGCGACAGGTTTATGATTAAGCTTGATAAAGAGTATCCGATGTATGAATGGTCTAAAAATAAAGGTTATATAACAAAACAGCACATAGAAGCCGTAGATAAATACGGACTAACGAAATGGCACAGAAAAAAATTTTTTGAAAAACATTTTTCTGTTTCAGAACAACTTTCTTTATTAAAATTTTAAAATTAATACCCGTATTTAAAATTTGTTCTTGACAATGTAACATATCCTTTATATTATTAAGAGGTTAGGTAAATATGCCGGTGTAGCTCAATGGCAGAGCAACGGTTTTGTAAACCGTAGGTTGTAGGTTCGACTCCCATCGCCGGCTGATTTAATCAGAATTGAACATTAAAAAATAACGGGTAGGTGGCCGAGTGGCTAAAGGCGACAGACTGTAAATCTGTTCACGCGAGTGTACGGTGGTTCGAATCCACCCCTGCCCATTTTTAAACAAAACGGAAACGAGCCTTTGTGGCGCAGCAGGTAGCGCACTCCCTTGGTAAGGGAGAGGTCACGGGTTCAAATCCCGTCAAAGGCTGATTAAATAAAGATACAAAATCAAAACAGACAATATTAAAAAAGAAGGAGTTTAAACTCATGGCACGCGAAAAGTTTGAAAGAACAAAACCGCACGTTAATATTGGTACTGTAGGTCACGTTGACCACGGTAAGACAACATTAACTGCAGCAATCACATCTTGTATGGCAGCTGTCGGTAAAGCTCAAGCTAAAAAGTTTGATGAAATCGACGCAGCTCCGGAAGAAAAAGCAAGAGGTATTACAATTTCTACAGCACACGTAGAATATGAAACAGATGCAAGACACTATGCACACGTTGACTGCCCCGGGCACGCTGACTATGTAAAAAATATGATTACAGGTGCTGCTCAAATGGATGGAGCAATCCTTGTTATTGCAGCTACAGACGGTGCAATGCCTCAAACAAGAGAACACATCTTATTAGCAAGACAAGTTGGTGTTCCTAAATTAGTTGTTTTCATGAATAAATGTGATATGGTTGAAGATGAAGAATTATTGGAACTCGTTGAAATGGAAGCAAGAGAATTGCTCTCTAAATATGAATTCGACGGTGATAATACTCCTTTTATCAGAGGTTCGGCACTTAAAGCTCTTGAAGCTGTTCAAGCAAATCCGAAAATTGCTCGCGGTCAGGATAAATGGGTTGATAAAATTTGGGAACTTATGGATGCAGTTGATAGCTGGATTCCTACTCCTGAACGTGATGTCGATCAACCGTTCTTAATGCCTGTTGAAGATGTATTCTCTATTACAGGTCGTGGTACTGTTGCTACAGGAAGAGTTGAACGCGGTAAAGTTAAAGTCGGTCAGGAAGTTGAAATCGTTGGTTTCGGCGATACAAAGAAAACAACTGTTACCGGTGTTGAAATGTTCCGTAAGCTCCTTGATGAAGGTATAGCAGGTGATAATATCGGTGCTTTATTAAGAGGTGTTGATAAATCTGATATCCAGAGAGGTCAGGTATTAGCAGCTCCCGGTTCAATTAAACCCCATACAAAATTTACTGCTAACGTTTATGTTTTAACAAAGGATGAAGGCGGTCGTCATACTCCTTTCTTCCCCGGTTACAGACCTCAATTCTACATTAGAACAACAGACGTTACCGGTTCAATTAAATTTGACGGCGAAATGGTTATGCCGGGCGATAACGTTGTAATGGATGTTGAGTTAATCGCTCCTGTTGCTATTGAACAAGGTATGAGATTCGCTATAAGAGAAGGCGGACGTACTGTTGGTGCAGGTGTTGTAGATAAAATTAACAGTTAGTTAGTTATCTACAGAATTATAAATAAAAAGGAAGCCAAGCAAAAGTGTTTGGCTTCCTTTTTTACTTTAAAAACCTAAAATCGTCGCCGAGTTCATCTTCAAGGAGTTTAGCGAAATCAGAGAATTTAATATTAGAAGCCTCACAAATTTTCAAGGCAGTAGAAATTCTGCAATCGTATATACCGCGTTCCAGCTTGCTTAA
>CAJOJP010000012.1:10644-13332 GCA_905234915.1 Candidatus Gastranaerophilales bacterium | reverse complement strand
TTACCGAGTTTATTTTTGAGATATAAAATTTTATCATCTTGTACTTGCATTCTTTAATTTTATCTGGTATATTTTAAGCGTAGTGGCGAATTGTCAACACAATTATAAAAAATATTTTAATAACTATATTTACGTAGCTAGCGGGCTGAACCGCCCGCCTTTTTTTTATTTTGGAGGTGAAATGGCAAATATTGTATTAACAAACAAATGTAATTTAAAATGTTCCTATTGTTTTGCTAAAAAGTTAACCGACAATAAATCTTTGCTAAGTTTTTCCGAAGAAAATTTTATTAAAGCTGTAGATTTTATAAAAACAGGTAAAATTACCTGTTTTGGTATTGTTGGCGGTGAACCTGCTATTCATCCTGATTTTGCCAAATTTTTAGAAATTATCAATAAAGACAATCAAATTAATAATTGTACTATTTATACAAACGGCATTGAAATATACAAATATATTGATATTTTACAATCGTCAAAATTTGGTGTTTTAATAAATTGTAATGCTCCTGATGATATTGGAAATTTGTATATTAAACTTGAAAATACCGTAAAATTACTTGCAAAAATAGAAAAAAAAGAATTTAATCTGGGGATAAATATATATTCAGAAACTATGGATTATTCATATATTTTTGATTTGCTTAAAATAGCAAAAAAGCATGAATTAAGATTTTCGATTTCAATTTCTAATAATGATAAACAAAATTGCAGCAATATTTTAGATTTATTAAAACAATTTAATCCTGTTATTCTAAATTTTTACAATGACTGTATAAAAAATGAAATTGTACCTTATTTTGATTGCAGCAGCATTCCAATGTGTATAATTGATGAGAAATTAATAACTGCTCAATTAAAAATAAATGAACTTAAGAAAAAGTATAATGTTAATCGCAGTATTATCGGCAATCCTTGCAGCTTAAAGGTTGATATTTTACCTGATTTAACAGCCGTGAGAAGTATTTGTTATCCGTATTATAAAAAAGCTCAAATAACCGATTTTAAAACAATAAATCAGCTTATAAAGTTTTTTGATAATGAAGTTGATGTTTATCACAAATTAATTTTTGCTTCGGAAAAATGCAAGACATGTAAATATCGTCTGATTGGGCAATGTAATATATGCCCTTGCTTTATGATGGATAAATTTCAAAATCTTAAAAATTATGTGTTAAATACAAAATAATTATTCATCAGTTATGCAAACTGCCCAGGCGCAAATCCAATCTCCAAAAAATGAATATGAATCCGGACCGCATAAAGTTGTACAAGCTGCTTCACATTCAGCTTTCGTCGTCATCCTATTCATTTGCCACATTGTATAATTGCAGCAACCATTTACTCTTGAATTTGGATTTTCATATTCATGATAACAATTTGTGCCGGTATGTCCTTTTTTAAGGGATTTACATACACAATGCCAGCCATTTTCTTCGTTGCCCATTAAAATATTTTCTTCCATTATTGTATCTTCATATAATTTTAGTAAATTTTCTTTATCTAAACCTTCAATAAAATCATAATTCATATTTTACCCTTTCTTTTTATTAATCCAAGCAAAGTAAATTTCCCAATTTTTGATTAGTTTTTTGATTTACGGTTTTTAAAAAACCTGAATACGGCGTAAATGTTAATTCTTCAAAATAAGGTTTATTTTTATAAATCATCCAATCAACACGCACAAATTTAAAATTTGAATTTGTAAGCAATTTAACTGACAAATCAAATGTTTGATATATCAATTCATCAGCATTAAGATTTATTTTTTCTTCATTAAATCCTAAAATATCATCAGTAAAATTTAAGTTTTCATCCCAAATTGTAACTTTATTATCATAAATCTTTATTATATACTTTACTACACCATTAAAACAATATACTTGTATTTGAGCATTTTTACAATTTATATTATCACGCATTAAAGGTTCAATTAATATTTTAGGTTTTATGCCTTTATATTGAAGTTCAAAACCTTCAAAAACCCAAAATTCTTGTTCCAGCCAGCCTATTATTTGCTGCTTTGTTAAATCTATCAGTTGTTTTGAATTTAAATAATTACGTTTATTTTTTATTATATACTGCCATTTGCACCCGTGGTTGCATTTGATTACAAAGGCATTAGGAAGTTTTTCAAAATCTACTTTATCGAATAAGTTAGTAGTTAGCAGTGAAGAGTTAGCAGTTAAATTATTACTCCTAACTTCTAATTCCTCATTATTAACTACTTGCAATACCGGTTTTAAGTATTCATCTCCGATTTTTTCATGAACAAAATCTCTTACTTTTACTTTATCCGTGCAGTCACGCATTAAAGGTGTTATTTCGTATAACTTTATCCATTGTATTTTTTGATTAAATGTTTTTAATTTTTTCTTATCTATTTTATAGCTCAAAATTCCACTCTTAAAACTCCACTCTTTTAAAAGTGGCAGTTCTTCTCCAGTTCTTAATTTAAAGAGTTTTGCTAAATACACGGGATACTCACTTTCATCTAAATTTGTCAGAAAGTTATAATCCCACGGCGGATTTCCAATATCATCTTTTTTAAAAAAATTAAAAATATTTTTCATATTACAAATAAATTTATGTTGACAATTCGCCACTACGCTTAAAATATACCAGATAAAATTAAAGAATGCAAGTACAAGATGATAAAATTTTATATCTCAAAAATAAACTCGGTAA
>CAJOJP010000012.1:0-10591 GCA_905234915.1 Candidatus Gastranaerophilales bacterium | reverse complement strand
TTAAGCAAGCTGGAACGCGGTATATACGATTGCAGAATTTCTACTGCCTTGAAAATTTGTGAGGCTTCTAATATTAAATTCTCTGATTTCGCTAAACTCTTTGAAGATGAACTCGGCGACGATTTTAGGTTTATAGATGACTAAACAGACTTTATTATTTAAAAAGCTATATAAATAATCATGCTTTAAACGAAAATTTATTTTTTAATTTACCTTTTTTATCAGCTTCATTTGCCGCTTCTTCGTTAGTCGGTCCATCCTGTCTTAATATTTCGGCAGCTTGAGCCAGTTTTGAGGTTAAATCAGGTCTGTTCAGATGTTTCATATAAAATGCATTTTCGTATGATTTTGCCGGATTTAATCCATATCCCTTCGATAATTGGCTGAAATAAAAATCTTCATAATTATTTGGTATTCTTACTCTCCAATTTTCAGGAGAAACTTTACCTGAAATATTTATTCTTTGTGACATACCAAACATATCCGGCAAGGTAAAAAATTGTTTTGCGGAAGTAAATATTTCAGCAAATTTTGCTATTCTGAAATCTTCCTGATTTTTTTCTTCATCACTTTGATTTTTATATTCACTGCAGTTGTAATTTGGTTTAGACATATCTATATTATAATCATTATAAATACCCTGCATTTGAACATATCGTTTTTCTTTATTCTGTGAAAGATTAACTAAGGAATCATTATCATGATTACCTACTCCTATATAAAATTTGTTAGGATGATAGCCTTGTTTTTTAAACTGCTCAGGTGTTTCGTTATATTCGGCAAAAGAAGTTGTAAAAAGATGAGGATATATATTTTTTGTCAAACCTTTACTTTTTTCTGCTCCTTCACCTATCAATTCCAAAAACACTTTATTTGGATTGTTAGAATCAAAATTTCTTCCGAGAGTATCTTTTCCTGCTTTACATAATATTTTTAAAATTTTATCATTTATTTCAGGCATTGGAACTTTTTCGCAGCCCTGAGTTGTTTCTTTATATATAAAGGGATCAACAAATTGAGAGGCTGCATCCATTCTTAAACCATCATAGCGTTCAAAAAATTTACAATATTTGTTATATAATAGTTTACCGGTAATACCGAGTTTTGAAATATCACCGTTTTTACCTATTTCACCGAGTTTTGTATAATCAAGAGCGGTTAATCCCCAGGTTTGTATTCCGTTAGTATCAGGACAATTTAGAGAATCAGGACCGCCGTAATATAAATTTTCGGTAAAACAATCTTTTGCCGACCAAATTTCACTTCTTGCGAAACCTAATAAACAATCGCCATAAACTTTTATACTTTTTAAGTTTAATTCTTTTTTGCTTATGTGCTGCTGCTTATCAGCCAAAAATTGTTTAAAGCTTTCATATTCAATTGTTTCCTTATAATCGCTTTTTAGACTGTCAATTCTTTTTTGCCTTATTTCCTTTGGAATACTTTCACTGTATAAATTCTTATCTGTTTCATCCCAATTGTTAAAATCATCAGTTCCATACTCTTCTGTTAGAATAGAAAAAAGAGTTTCAGGTTCAAGCCAGTCTTTATTTTTTTCTTTAAACTGCTTAAATTCATAATCTAATCTGGAGGCATCTTTATCATAAATATTAACGCCGAAGCCAAAATTGATATATGCTTTTTTCAGCAACTTTTCCTGAGTTCCCATTTTAATATCGGAGCCTAAGATGTATTCATAATCTGTTCTATATTCACCGCTGTCATTAACATCAAAAAGCTGAAATTCAAGATTTAAGTTTTTTATATCATCTTCGGAAAGTATTTCAGCATATTCAGGTGTTGTAAGCTGTTTTAAATCAATAATGTGTTCTCCTAATGCAAAGTTTGTTCCGGAATACGGAGACGTATTAACAGGGGATATTTTCCCCTGCGGAGATAACTGTACTGAATTTATACCAATCATTGTTTTCATAAAGTCTGTTAAATTAAGCATTGACTCTGAGTAACTTGAGCCGATTCCCAAATTAAAACCTTCTTCTGAAGGAACATTAAAATCAAACACAATAGCGGAGGTATCTCTTAATCCAAGTGCTTTTCTTGAAGTTTTTATAAGTTCTTTATATTCTTTTTTTTCTTCGGTAGTAAATGCCCTTCCAAAATTAGGCACATAATTTTTCTGTGTTATCTGCATATTCCAATTTATTCCTCTCTAATACAGTTACTAAAATCCGTAAAAAAATAATTTGCCATTAAATTTTTAGCCGGAGGAGTAATATACTGTAAAAATGTATTTCCCTAAAATTTGATTATGTTTGGAACTTTAAAAAAAATTTTAATAATATTTTTTCTGTTTTTTTTACAATTCGCTTGCGAAGCAAAAATGTATGAAAAAGATTATGTAAATTTATATTGCAAAGGAGAAATTGAATTTGTGCTTCCTGATAAAACAAGAGTTGATTGTTTAACTGAGGAATATGCAATAGAATTTGATTATGCAAAAAAATGGGCGGAAAGCATAGGTCAATCTTTATACTACAGTAAAATGACCGATAGAAAACCTGCTGTAGCCATAATAGTAAAAAAGCCTTCCGATAAAAAGTATATAATGCGAATATATAAAGCTGAGCCGAATATTAAAGTTTTTATAGTTCCGGCATGTGAAAATGATTAAAATTAAAAAAGGAACTATTCAAAATGAACAGTTCCTTTTTTGTGTTATTTAATGATTTATTTTACCATTTGATTCATAACTTCTTCAGCAAAGTTGTCTTTTCTTTTTTCAAGACCTTCACCTAAAGTCCAGCGAACAAATTTTTTAATTTCAGTTTTTCCGGATAAAAGTGCTTCAACTGTTAAATCAGGATTTTTAACAAACGGCTGTTCAAGCAGACATTTTTGAGCCATAAGCTTATTAACTCTGCCTTCAACAATTTTTGCTCTAATATTTTCCGGTTTTTTAGCAAGGTCTTCTTTACCCATTTCAATTCTTGTTTCTTCATCAATAATATCTTGAGGAATTTCTTTCCTTGAAATAAATTCCGGTGCAGAAGATGCAATGTGGAGAGCAACATCTTTTAATAAAGAATCATCTTGTTTGCTTGCTGAAAGCAAAACACCGATTTTACCGTTATGAACATAAGCGGCAAGATTTCCTTCCAAAACTGCAAATCTTCTAATGCTGATTTTTTCGCCTATAGTAGCTGTTTTATCTTTAACTAAATCAGCTATTGTCATTTTACACTCAGGGCAGATTGATGAATTTAAGGCATCTAAATCAGCGGGTTTTGTTTCTGCTATATGTTTTGCAATATTATTAACAAATGTTTTGAAATCATCATTTTTAGCAACAAAATCCGTTTCGCAATTAATTTCAACTATTGAACCCGTACCGTTTTCAATATATGCGGCTACAAGACCTTCTGCCGCAATGCGGTCTTGTTTCTTTTCAGCGGAGGCAATACCTTTTTGTCTTAAAAATTCCATTGCCTTTTCCATATCACCAGCGCATTGTTCAAGAGCCTTCTTTGAATCCATAAAACCTGCGCCTGTTTTTTCTCTAAGTTCTTTAACCATTACGGCTGTAACTGTCATAATTAAATCCTTTCTAATTACGCTTCAACTTCTGCTTCTTCTGCCGTTTCTGCTTTTACTTCTTTTGCTACACCGGCATCTTCAGCTTTAATTGATTGAATTTTTTGTATTTGATTAGCCTTATTTTCTCTTAACTGTTTACCTTCAAGAACTGCATCCGCGAGTTTTGAGCAAACTAATTTAATTGAGCGGATAGCATCATCATTACCGGGAACAATATAGTCAATTCCTGATGGGTCTGCATTAGTATCAGCCAAACAAATAACCGGAATATTAAGTTTATTAGCTTCTGCTATAGCAATTGCTTCTTTTTTCTGGTCAATTACCACTAATAAATCAGGCATGCCTCTCATTTCTTTAATGCCGCCCAAAGTTTTTGTTAATTTTGATAATTCTCTCATAATACGAGAAATTTCTTTTTTGGGTAATTTTTCCAATTGACCGGAGTTTGAGAATTCTTCCATTTCTCTTAATTTATTAACTCTGCTTCTGATTGTTTCAAAATTAGTAAGCATACCGCCTAGCCATCTTCTGTTAACGTAGTATGCGCCTGCTCTTGAAGCTTCATCTGCCACTACGTCAACTGCCTGTTTTTTTGTTCCTACGAATACGACATTATGACCTTTTGCTGCTGCATCTCTAACAACATTGTATGCTTCATCAAGTTTTTCGGAAGTAATTCTTAAATCTAATACATAAATTCCGTTTCTTGCTCCGTAAATATACGGTTTCATTTTCGGATTCCATTTTTGCGTTTGGTGACCAAAATGTACACCTGCGTCAAGTAATTCAATCATTGATGCTACCGGCATCTTTCTTCTCCTTTTTTATTTGTAACCTGTGAATTGACTGCCAATCTTTTACAAGACTAAACCGCTTTAAGATTATAAAAAACTTTTACGGTCTATCGGCTTTGCAACTCATTTACATAATATTATAAACAAAAAAAATTTAAAAGAAACTGTTTTCACGGTTCAGATTTAATATTAGACTGTTAATATAAAATAAAGGAATTATATGAATAAAATTATTCCTCCTCATTATTTTTTTCAAGTTCGGAAACTGCCTGTTTAGCTTGTTCCGCTAACTGTTTTAAAGTACTTGTTTTAAGCTGCTTAAGTTGATTTTTTATTGATTCTGAACCTGAAGCAGCATCCTTTGAGTTTTCTGTTGTATTTTCCATAACCTGATTATCTTGCTGAGATGTACTTTTTAACAAGGATTTAACTGCATTTACCGCGTCCTTTCCCTGTTGATTTATTTGTGAAGTACCTTCTGAAGTCAAATTTTTTAAAATATCTTTAGCTTGCTGTTTTACCTCTTTTAAATCTTTTGGAACGCTTATTACCGATAATGTTTTCAAGTATTCTTTTGCATCTTTTATTTGTGCTTCGGTTGAAAGCCATTTAAATGACCTGACTAATTTTAAAGGTTTAGCTGCATCTCCCCTTATTACCACCTGAAATTTAGCTGTATTTTCATCGGAACTTTCTTTTGCTATTGCCGGAATTTGAGCAAGCTCATCCGGTGTTACCTGTTCACACATTGTCATTAAAAGACTTCCCAGCACCATATTCATATTTGAAGAGGATTTTACAACATTAACAGGGTTAAGCATCGCTAATTGTCCCATTGAATTCGTAACCTTTGAACCCAGTTTCCCTCTTAATTTCATATCTGCCGTATTTTTCAGAATATCAAAGCTTCCAAAAATATAGGTGCTCATATAATCACCCGAGGAAGTAATCGGATTTATTTGTGCTATACCTTTATCAAATGTTAAATTTCCTTTTAAAGTATTATATTTACTTGTATCTACCGTGGAGGATAAAGCTGTATTTACAAGAGTCTTAACAGCAGAAGAATTTGTTAAATTATCTGCCGAAACAAGATTTTCAATTTTGCCTAAAGGTCCGAGGCTGCCGTCTTTCATATTAAAATTGACCTTGCCGTTAAGTGTTTTAACCTGTTCTTCGTATGTTGCCCCTTTTAAATTTATATCTGCATCAAAATCCATTGTTCCTGTAAGAGTGTCTTTCATTGCGGCAGCTTCAGCCAGAGTTTGTTCAACATCCAGTCCGCTGCCTTTTAAATTCGCTTTAATTTCAGATGTTATCAAATTCATTGAAGCATCACCCTGTATTTTGCCTTTAAATCCCGAAGTTACCAGATTTTTTATATAAAATACATTTTTAAACATTGATATTCTGCCTGTAGTTTCGCTAAAGGTCATAGCTCCGGATTTCAATTCTTTGATATCAATGCTCCCGTCTTTTATAATGACCGGAATATCAGAAGATGCCGTATTTTGAGTTTCATAAGACTTTGTTGATATATCCGATGATACAGGTGTTGTATATTTAGCAAGAGCCTCGGATACTTTTGTAACTTTATCGGCATCAGTTAAATTTGAAATAATATTTAAATTTTTAATTGTGAAATTATCAGTTGGAGTTAAATCAGCATTCATAACAATATGAAAATCTGAACCGTTTGCAATAAGTTTTATAAGCTCCAAATCAAAATTTTTATCTTCAAATTTAGCAATTGCCCTTTCTATCGTTAAATATAATTCAGGTATTAAAATATTTGTGATATTAAAATCACCTCTTATTTTGGGATTATTCAAATCTCCCGAAATTATAATATCGCCTTTTGCATTTAATTTTGACTCAGGGAATATTGCTAAAGACATTTTTGTATCATTTGGAATTTTAATTTTCATTGTATTTATTAAAGGATTTTTTGTATTAAGTCTGCTTATTGTTCCTTCTATACCTGCTATTTCCGTGTTATAGCCCGCATCTTTGGCAAAAAATCCTGTATCTTTAATTGTTAATTTATTATCTTTTATATCAATAACCGTATTTATAACCGTATTTTTATTTAAAACACCTGTAATATCAACAGGAGTAATATAATTATTTGAATCTGCCGAAACGGAAACTTTAATTGTTTGTTTTGCACTGTCACCCGATATATTTGCTTCTATTGGAAGTGACCCTTTATCTTTCAGATATATGGCAATATCTTTACCCAAAAGCTGTTTTACATCAGCTGTTTTTATTTTTCCTGCTGCATCAATGTTGAAATTCGGATTTTTTAAATAATCATTAATTATTCCCTCTAAATTAATATTTGTTGAGTTATTTATATTGATTACGGCAGGATTTATAACTATATCTTTATCTCCCGCAATTAATGAAAATTTATCGCAATTAAGATTAATACCTTTCATTGCCAGTTTAAAATCCGAATTATTTATATTTCCTTTAAAAGTTTTTAAATCACTTATAAAATCTGCTGTTAAAAGATTGTTTAAGTAATTAATACCGTTAATATTATCTTTTAACGATAAATTATTTAAAGACATTTTTGCTTTAGCACTAAGTGAATTTAATTCACCCTCTATATGCGCCGTAAGATTTACCGTTCCAGAATTTACCGTATATATCTTATTTGTTTCTTCGGGCAAAAACATTGTAAAAACCTGAGCAAGCGGCATTTTTTGCATATTAACATTTATATCTGCAATTGATTTTTGATTAATTGTGCCGTCTATGTTGAATATAGCACCAAAAATTTCACAGGTGGTATCAACAAATTTAAGAATACTGTCATCAAGAGAAATAACCGAATTAATTTTAGCTAAACGTGAATTTTTCTTTGTTTCTCTAATATCAGCTTCTTTTATAATTACAGAGCCTTTTGAGGTTAATTTTTTTAAATCCGTTTTAAATTCTGTATCAGCAATAAAATAACCGCTTCCTTTTATTGTATCAAGATTGTTTTTTATATTAAAACTTTCTAAAGCAGCTTTAACAATAGTCAATATATTTGCAATATGTATTTCATCAGACTTTATTTTCATTTCCAAATATTTGTTTTCGCCGTAATTACCGTCAGTTTTTAAGGAAAGTTTTTCAATATCGGTAATATATAACTCCGTATCGACTGAAACATTTGTTTTATCTGTTTTTATATGTATTTTACTGTCGGGAAGTTTTATACCTGATAGCATAAGATTTAAATTATCAATGTTTAAATAGCCTTTTGATACAATATTATTATCTTTCTGTCTTATTTTTAATTTAGACTCAATATTTGTTTTAAGATTATAAGCCTTATAAGCCGCAACAGGATTAATAAATCCGGTATTTTGCTGATTTTCACCGATATTTTGAGTATCTTCTTTTTCTGAATTTGACTGCGGTAAAAAAGTATCTATATCAATATTTGCGATAATATTTTTTGTTTCATTAACAAAAAGCTCTGCAATTGTTTTTATTGACGCTGTTTTTCCGTCTTTATATGAAAGTGTAAGCTCATCTCCTCTTAATTTTAAATAATCGGAGGTTTTTAAATCATTAACAAATAACGTATAATTTAAAATTTTTATTTCCGGAATATTTATTTTTATTTGAGAAATATCAAAAGAATTTTCTTTTTCATTTTTAATATCAGAGTTTTCAGCCTGATTATTCTGCTTTGAATTTATTTCTTCAAGATATGAAGCAAGTTTATATTCTTTGCCGTCAATTATGTCAATATTTATTTGAGGGTTTATAATTTCTGCTTTTGAAACATCTATATTTTTAAAAAGCAGCTGCGGCAGTGAAATTCTGCCTGTAAATGACTCTAGCTTTAATAAGTCAGAGTTGTCTAAAAATTTTACATTTATATTATCCGCTTTAATTCCTGCCGATAACAGAGGTGTAACCGTAATTTTAGCATCATTAAAATCTATATTAAGATTAGCCTGTTCTTTTGCTATTTTTTGAAGTTCGAGCTTAAAATTATTTAAATTTACTACATTTGGTATAACAAATAAAACAGTTAAATACAAAATAACAAGAAGTGAAATTAAACTTATACCTGCGATTTTTAAAAATTTCATAATATAATCCCTCTAAAACTTTATATCGGAATTATATTTCAAACACGAAGAAATTAGAATTATACCTTTAACTAATGTAAAAACAGGCAGGCATTATACACACGGCTAATTTTAGCAGTTTTTAAGATATTTGCCCCATTTTTTTAAAAAGTATTCTTTATTTCTTTCTAATACGTCATCCATTTTTTTTACTTTTTGATATGAAAGAGAACCGAAATGGAATATTTTTGATTTTGGAACACAAACAGATTTTAAGTTGAAATTATATTTTAAGTTGAAAGCAAAATCAGAATCATCATAATAAGCAGGTGCATAATTTATATCAAATTTACCTGCTTTTTCCCAAATATCACGGCGAAACAATATGGAACAGCCCGAACAATAATCACATTCAATATAGTCTTTATCGTCCATATAATCAAATTGTTCATTTTCACCGATAAAACAAGCATCTCCGTCTTTTTCTATTTTAGACCCGCATTCACGAATACTGCCGTCAATATTGAGAGTTTTGGCTCCCGCAATTCCGATTTCTTTATGGTTTTCAATAACTGTTAAAAGTTCTTTTAAGTAATCGGAAAGAGGTATCATATCATTATTCATTGAAAAAATATATTCTCCTCTTGCTTTTGAAATTGCATTGTTCATGTTATATATAAAGCCGGTGTGTCCTGTGTCGTTAACTATCCGCTTTACATTCTTAAATATTAATTCCGTTTGAGTAATTTTATCGGTTGAATTATCATCGGCAATTATAACTTCATATTCAATATTTTGGGTTTCTCTTTTTATAGCTTGTAATAGTGCAGCTGTCATAGGAAAATTATCTTTAACGGGAATAACTATACTAACTTTAGGATTATCAAAATATTCAAACTCTGTATTAAAATCCATATTATTAAGTATTAACTCATACACATATCTTCTATATTCTTCTTTTTCTATTGCTTTAAAAAGATTATTTATATGCCCTGTTGTAAAATTTTTTAATTTATTAATATCCTTTTCAGAGTTAATTGTTTCTAAAATATCCATAAAACTTCCCGATAGCTTAACTATTTAAATATTTCTGCCATTTTTTATAGAAAATGGCCCCATTTCTGCGTAAAAGCAATGATTTTGCATCCGAAGAATCATAAGTCATTCCTTTATAATGATATATTTTGGCTTTGGGTACGCATACTGTTTTTAAGCCGAAATTATATTTCAAGTTAAAAGCAAAATCAGAATCATCATAATAAGCAGGTGCATAATTTATATCAAATTTACCTGCTTTTTCCCAAATATCACGGCGAAACAATATGGAACACCCCGAACAATAATCGCAATCAATATATTCTTTATCATCAAGGAATGTAGAAGCTTCATATTGACCAATAATGTTAATTTTCAATGCTTTTTCAAAATTTACTCCGCATTCCTGAATAAGTCCTTGAATATCAAGATTTTTAGCTCCCGCAATGCCGATTGATTTATCTCTTTCCATAACATTTAAAAGTTCCGTTAAAAATCCCGGAAGAGTGAGAGTATAATTATTTAAAGCAAAAATATATTCTCCTCTTGCCTTTGAAATTGCATTGTTCATGTTATATACAAAACCTTCAATTCCTGTATCGTTAACTATTCGTTTTATATTAGGAAAAAAATATTCTATCTGAGAAACTTCATCAGTTGAATTATCATCCGCAATTATAATCTCATAATCAATTCCCTTTGCATTTTTTTTGATTGATTGCAATAGGGCTGCAGTTATTATAAAATTATTCTTTACAGGAATAACAATACTTACTTTCGGATTATCGCAAAATTCAAAATCAGCACTTAAATCAACACTGCCAAGTATAAATTCATATATATCGGCATTCCTTTTTTCGGCTTTTTGCACTCTATATAATTTACCTAAATTTTCAATTGCTGTTTTTTTTAATTTTTCTATATCATTTTCGGAATTAATAATATCTATGAAATTCATACAAATCTCCAAAATAATATTACAATAATTTTAGGTAAAATAACAGTGTGGCGGTTTATAAAATGTTGAACTAGTAGAGCGTTCCTTAAATAATTGGACTTTTTGAAATAAAAAACGAAAAAAGAAAATACTTTGAGGAGCATTGAGCACGCGCATTTCTTTAGCAAGCA
>CAJOJP010000011.1:58356-72931 GCA_905234915.1 Candidatus Gastranaerophilales bacterium | reverse complement strand
CGGCTGCAAGTGGCATTATATTATAAGAGATAAAAAGGATTTTTTGAATAACAAAAGATTATTTGATATTGTAAAACGAAACATAACAGGCTGGTTAGAGCAGGAGTTTTTTCCTTGGAACGGGTTTGAAATGCAGTATAAAGGCATTGAACCTAAATTATTAATTGAACCTTTTATAAAAGAAAACAGACTCATTGAAGTATATTGTTTTAATGGAATACCAAAAGTTTTTGCGGATATTCACCTTGATAATGGTGTTAGTATTTGTACTTACAATGAAGATTTCAGTTATGCGGATTTAGTATTAAAACCTGAGGACAGAGAGTTAATGCAAAAGTTTCCAGCTGACGATATATTAAAACAATCAATTGATTTAAGTAAAAAATTATCGAAAGATTTCAGGTTCGTACGTGTTGATTGGGTGATTTATAAAGATAAATTGTATTTTGAAGAATTAACGTTTACGCCGTACAGCGGATTTAGCACTTTTGGTAAAAAGTAGAATTTAAAAATGGGCAATTGGATAGATTGGGAAGGAGTTTAAAAGTGGATTTTAATAGTGTCGATAATTTGTCTAAAGAAGAAATATTGTCATTCTTTGAAGATATTGGTAATGATACACAAATATCAGCATGCTGCTGTTATGCCGTTGGAGGCACATGGACTAGTGGAGTTTGGAGTTTTGAAGCTTGTAATACTTGGTGTCGTAGTCAAAGTCAGATAATCTGTGGATTTGGAGGAGCAACTAGAGGTTCTGCTTTTTGTGATTTGGGTACATGTTTATGGTAGCTTTAAGCAGGTAGATTGGGTGAAACCAAACAAAATCAGGAATAAAAAAATTACTATATATACGTATATGCGGGAAAAAATTTCCCGCTTTTTTTTGAATAAAAGAGAAATAAATCACTTTTCTATGCAGATTTATTTCAGTCAAAATTTATTCTAAATTTTTTAGAATGAAAATGGTATCGTTAACATTATTCAATAAATTTTCCAGTTTTGCATTTAGATTTTCTTTTGTATATATGTTATCAGGAGATGTATAGGGCATATATCTTTGAACGGCAAGCCCCTCTGTACGAAAAGTTGCCGTTTCCCTTGCCTGAACAGAAAGTTCCAAAAGTTTGTTATAAGATAAATAATTGCTTTCGGGCTTATCTTTGTATTCTCTGTGGATATATTCAATATTATCGATTAGATTGCTTACAATCGCATTAAACATTTGAATTTCTTGATTTGTATTTAAACATCTCCTTAATTTTTCTAAAATCATAATTACGGAATTTAAATCATTTGTATAATCAGAGGTTTTATCACGCTTAATTATAATATCAACGTAAGTATCATCCTCGCGCGGAATCGGTTTTAATTTATGTTCGTTTTCTTTATCAAGTTCTTCAACGCTATATGGAGAAGCTGCTTTTTCGCTTTTTTCTTTTTTCATATAGGAAAATTCAGCTTCAATATCAGGCAGAGTTCCCATATAGCCTGAACCTGACGTAAAAATAACAGCAATAAACAGTGATGATATAATAAAAAGTTTATTCATAAATAGTATTATACTTATATTTTTAAGAAAGTGAACACGTTTTAAAATGTTAACAGAATGCTTATTTTGTTAAATAACTATGATTCATTATTATTATTACCGTTAAGCCATGCTAATAATGGATTTGTTATATTTGCTTTAAATTTTTCAGCGGTATTGCTTACCAGTTGTGTAAATGTCGGAGCATTAGGATCTCTTTCAGGATGATATTTAGGAGCAACATATCCGATTCTCTCCATATCTTCCGCAATTTGACCACATATCTCCTGTCTGTAAGCCGGCATATTAGCAAGACTTTTATCTGTTTCATACATATGCTGTCCTGAAAGCGGAATTTCATAATTTTCGCCGTCATATTTTCGCCAATACGTTCCGCCATCACCTGATTGACTTCTATCACCCGACATTGCATGTCCAAATTTGATATAAAGTTCATTCTGTCTTCTGCTTAAATTTGTTCTTGTTGGTGGATCTTGTCTTCTATATTTTTCAATATGAACCTTATTCATTGCTTCATTTGCACTTCTTGCTCTATACAAAGGCAACGGTGAACCGCTTGCTGCATCATTATATGCCATTTCCATTCTCCCTCTTTATTTACAGGTCTAAAAAACTATATGAACACTTTATATATTCTTTATATTATATATAACGTTTTTTATATACAAAAATTGCTATTTTTATATAAAATGTAAATTTTTTAAAATTCTGTTGTTTTTGTCTTATTTTTAAATTTAGTTATAGGAGCTTGAAATAAAAGCTCTACCGTATCTGTAGCACCATTTCTGTGCTTTGCAATTATAATTTCTGCTTTGCCCTTATTTTCGGTATTATCTTTATTATAATATTCATCTCTGTATATAAACATTACAATATCGGCATCCTGCTCTATTGCGCCGGAATCTCTCAAATCCGACAACATAGGATGTTTATCAGTTCTTGATTCAACTGTTCTTGAAAGCTGTGATAAAGCCAGAATAGGAACATTAAGTTCTTTAGCCAGCATTTTTAAAGAACGTGAAATTGCAGCAATATACTGATTTCTGTCTTTAGGGTCGCTGCCCCCTTCCATTAACTGCAGATAATCTATAACAATAAGTCCGAGTTCTTTTTCTTCCATTAAAAGCTTTCTGCATTGCGCTTTTATATCTGTTGCGGTAGTGCTTGTTTCATTTATATAAATTTTCGCCTCGGCAAGAGTTGACATAGCATTAACAAGTTTTTCAAAATCTCTTGCCTGCATATTTCCCAAATTTACTCTCGACATTTCAACTTCGGCTTCCGCACATAACATACGTTTTACTAACTGAGACTTTGACATTTCTAAAGAAAAGATAGCAACAGGTTTTTTCCCTTCTATAGCTACATTTCTTGCCAGATTAAGAGCAAAAGCAGTTTTCCCCATTGAAGGACGCGCCGCAAGTATTATCAAATCGGTTTTTTGAAGTCCCGAGGTTATATCGTTTAAATCATAAAAACCTGTTGTCACTCCTGTTAAATCAGTATGATTATTAAATCTTTCTTCTATTTCTTCATAACTTTCCACAACCAAATCTTTAATATGAGTTAAATCTCCGGTTTGATTTTCGGAGGCGATTTCAAAAATACGTTTTTGTGCATTATCAAGTACGATATCGGTATCATCATTTTCATAAGCATCGGATACTATTTCGCTGCCGGCATTTATCAAGGCGCGTTTTATTTCTTTATCTCTTATTATTTTGGCATAATACTCTATATTGGCTGTTGTCGCAACATTAAGAGCCAAATCATTAATATAAGCTCTTCCGCCTGATTTTTCAAGCTCGTCTTTACCTCGAAGATGTTCGGAAACAGTAACTATATCAATCGGGTCATTATTTCTGTATAATTCAAGTGCAGCACTATAAATGGCTTTATTAGAAGGTTTATAAAAACTTTCCGGTGTTAAATGCTCAACAACACGCCCTAACGACGAAGGGTTAGTTAAAATAGCACCAAGCACAGCTTCTTCTGCTTCAATACTTTGAGGCATGAGTTTAAGCATGCCTGACTCTGTCTGTTTAATGAGTTTATTAGCCAAGGTATTAATTCCTGTTATTCGCTAAAAGCTTCTTGTTTTTGCTGAATTGCAGGAGTTTCTTTTTGCTGCATTATATATTCCTGACAGTTTTTAATATGTTTATGTACTTTATCTATATCACGTTCAAGTGTAGTAAGTAGTTCTTCAACATAAGCTTTTGCGCCTTCTCTGGTATGCATGGCTTCTTGATAAGCGTTTCTTCTCATATTTTCGGATTCTTCACTTGCTTTATTTTTCATTTCTTCGCAACTGTCTTTAACCTGTTCCTGAATAGTAGCAGCTTTTTCTTTAACTGCCCTTATAAGTTCGTTTTCGCTTAAAATGCTGGCAGCTTTTGTCTGAGCTTCATTAATAATCCTGTCAGCTCTGTTCTGAGCCTCCATATATATATCATCACGCCTTTTTAATATCATTTCGGCTGTTTTAATTTCTTCAGGCAATATAGCTCTTATTTTGCTTAAAATATCCTGTATATCATCAGTATTCATAAATAAACAGTATGACCCGATATGAAATTTATTATCAAGAAGTTCATCTGCTTCATCTATTAAATGAGTTAACCTTAATTTTGCCATGTTATTAACCTTTCGTATATTTTTCTTCTAAAAACTTTGCCACCGGAGAGGGAACGAACTTTGAAACATCGCCTCTCATTTGTGCTACTTCTCTTACTGTGCCTGATGATATGAAATTATATTCCGGCTTTGTTATAAGAAATACTGTATGTATATCTTCAGATAATGAACTATTTACTTGTGACAGCTGCATTTCGTACTCAAAATCCGAAACAGCACGCAATCCTCTTATCAATACATTAGCTTTTCTTTTTTTTGCGTATTCCACTGTCAAACCGTCAAAGCTGTCAACTTCAATATTTGTTATGTCTTTGCAGGACTCTTTTATCAGCCTTATTTTTTCTTCTGTTGTAAGAAAACTTTTTTTATTGACATTAACAGATACCACAACTATTACTTTATCAAATATACAGGCTGCTCTTTTCAGCACATCTAAGTGACCTTTTGTAACAGGATCAAAGCTGCCGGGATATATTGCAGTTTTCAAGTTTCCCACCTCTATCAGAATAATACACTAATATAATAATGTAATTATATTGCGAATATTACCGTCATGGCTAAAATGTTTCGGATTTTTTACAATAAATCTATTTATCATATTCTTTTTCAAATCCGAAAAGCGAACTTACGGATTCACCGTCATGTATTCTTGAAATAGCTTCTCCTAATAACGGAGCAACGCTTAATTGTTTTATTTTTGAGGGCAAAATTTCCTGATTTAACGGAATTGTATTTGTTACTACAACCTCTTTAATAGGCGATTCTTCAAGCCGTTCCAATGCAGAACCCGAAAAGACAGGGTGTGTTGCGCATACATATACATCTTTAGCACCTTTATCTTTTAATAATTGGGCAGCACCACATATTGTACCTGCGGTATCTATTATATCGTCAAACATAATACAGGTTTTACCCGTTATATCACCTATTATATTGACAGCTACTGCTTCATTATGGCGGTTTCTTCTTTTATCAATTATTGCCATAGGACAATCCATTTGTTTTGCAAAATATCTTGAACGTGTAACTCCGCCCATATCAGGACTTACTATTACCAAATCATCTTTTGGTATTTCCAGTTTTTTTACATAATCTACAAGTACATTTGCTGCATATATATGGTCAACAAGTATATTAAAAAAACCTTGAATTTGTCCTGTGTGTAAATCCATTGCTAAAATTCTGTCGGCTCCCGCCGTTGTAAGCAAATCAGCAACAAGTTTTGCTGTAATTGCTTCTCTGCCCGAAGTTTTTCTATCCTGCCTTGCATAGCCGTAGTATGGAATTACCGCTGTAATGGATTTTGCGCTTGCACGTTTAAAAGCGTCTATTATTATTAATAATTCCATAAGATTCTCATTAACAGGGTTGCAGACAGGCTGTACAATAAAAACATCATCGCCTCTTATACTTTCCTGAACTTGAACATATATTTCTCCGTCAGCAAAATTTTTAACTATCATTGGACCTACGGTTGTTCCTAAATATCTTGCTATTTCCTCTGCAAGTTTCATATTTGAGCGTCCGGCAAAAAGCTTTATATCATGAGTCGGATTAATAGTCTTTTTCCCGCTCGGAAATGCCAATTCCAATTCCATCATAGTTATTTTTCTCCTGTTCTCCCTGAAAATTGTTCAATTTTATTCTTAACCCAATTTGATAAACATTTTAAAGGTGCGCGGGTAATTGCAAGTGAATATGCCTCAACATCTTTAGTTATTATACTTCCTGCTCCTATTGAAGCCATTTCTTTAATTGTTACGGGAGCTACAAGTACCGAATTAGAACCTGTATTTGCTCCATCTTTAATAACTGTTTTACTTTTTACTTTTGTTATAGGGTTATAATTAGCAGTAATTGTACCCGCCCCTATATTAACTCCCGTTCCAAGCTCACTGTCGCCTATATAGCTTAAATGGGATACGTTTGTATTATCTTTAATTATCGATTTTTTTATTTCGACAAAATTGCCTATTCTTACGTTATTACCTATTTCAGCCCCGTCTCGTATATGTGCAAAAGGACCTATTTTACACTTGTTACCTATTTTATTTTTCCCTGTTATATAAACGTTTGGAAGTATTAAAGTATCTGCTCCGATTGTTGTTTCGGGAGAAATAAAGGCAGACTCCGTATCAATTATTTGAACACCCTCATTCATAAGTCTTTCCAAAGATTTCTTATTCAAAATTTTTGCTGCCTGCGCTAAATGCAATTTTGTATTTATACCGAAAATTTCATCATTATTCTCCAGAATATATGATTGTACCGTTAAATTTTGTTCAACTGCCCATTTTACTATATCGGTTAAATAATATTCACTTTGTGCATTATTACTTTTCAGACAACTAAAACCTGGAGATACCGTTTTCCAGTTTATGCAATAAATTCCGGCATTCACTTCTTTTACTGCTTTTTGCTCGTAAGTTGCATCTTTTTCTTCAACTATGGCTATAAATTTTTTATTTTTATCACGTATAATTCTGCCGTAATTTTTTGGATTTTCATAAATAGCTGACATAACTGTCAAATCAGCATGATTGTTATTATGAAATTCAATAAAATCATTAATTGTTTCCGAAGTAATTAAAGGAGTATCACCGCAAATAACAATAACATATCCGTCAAAATCTTTCAAAAACGGGGCTGCTCTGTTAACGGCATCTCCTGTTCCAAGCTGCGGAGATTGAAGAATACATTTTACATTATCGTATTCCGACATTATAAATTTCTCGACTTTTTCAGCTTCATGCCCGACGATTACAAAATTTTCATCAATATTTCCTGCTGCATTAACGGCATCAATAACATAAGAAATGAGAGGTTTATCAAAAATTGTATGAAGCACCTTCGGTAATTCCGATTTCATTCTTGTTCCCCTACCGGCTGCTAAAATTACCGATTTAATTTTTTTATTAAACATAAAATTTTCTCATTTCGTAACATGTACATTTTACATAAAATATATTTTTCTGCAAACGGTGTGCAGGTTTTTAACATGTAAGACTAAATATGTAACTAAAAGTATATTTTGGTCAGTAAAATTGTATATAGCTGCCAAATTTTATTGATATTTTTTGTAAATTAACACGGCATTATGCCCGCCAAAACCGAAGGAATTTGTAAGTGCAACATCAACTTTGGCTTTTTGAGCTTTATTTGCAACATAGTTTAAATTCGCAACTTCTTCATCGAGATTATCCAAATTAATAGTAGGCGGTATTATGCCATGATTTATGGCATTAATGCAAATTACCGATTCTGCCGCTCCTGAGGCTCCAAGCATATGACCTGTTGATGACTTTGTTGAGCTTATTTTCAGGTTAGGATTTTTTTCTTTATCTCCAAAAACTTTTTCTATAGCTTTTGATTCTGCGATATCGCCAAGATGAGTGCTTGTACCGTGTGTATTTATATAATCAACATCTTCTGCATTTATTCCGGCATCTTTTAATGCAAATTCCATTGCTTTACCTGCACTGGACCCATCCGGACAGGGAGCTACAATATCATAGGCATCACCCGTTTGACCATAGCCTATAATTTCAGCATAAATTTTTGCACCGCGCTTCTTTGCATGTTCAAGTTCTTCTAAAACTAACATACCTGCTCCTTCAGACATAACAAAGCCGTCACGGTCTTTATCATAAGGTCTTGATGCTTTTTCAGGTTCATTATTGCGTTTTGATAGTGTTCTTGCAGCAGTAAATGCTCCGATACCTATCATACAAATAACAGCCTCGCTTCCTCCTGCAATAATTGCATCGGCTTCATCATATTGTATTGCTCTAAAGGCATCTCCGATACAATGAGCAGAAGTAGCACAAGCTGAAACTACTGCTTTATTAATACCTTTTGCACCAACCTCCATTGATATTTTACCGGCACACATATCACAAATTAACATTGGAATTGTATAGGGGGAACATTTTGCAGGACCCTTTGTAAGCATTGTATAATAACTTTTTTCTATAGTTTGAAAACCACCGGCGGCAGCCCCTGCTATTACTCCAAACCTATACGGGTCAATCTCCGCTTCTTTAATTTTTGAATCACTTACGGCTTCTCTTGCCGCTACAATTGCATATTGTAAAAATTTATCCAGTCTTTTTGCTTCTTTTGCATCAAAATAATCTTCAGGATTAAAATCTTTTTTCTTAATTTCACCGCCGATTAGTACTGTATGCCCGCTCATATCTTCCATATTCTCAATTTTAGAAATGCCGCTTTTCCCTGACGCAACATTTTCCCATAATTTATCAGAGCCGACTCCGAAAGGAGATATTACCCCCATGCCTGTAATTACTACTCGTCTTTTTCCCATTTTTACACCTTTGTAACTTACTAATCCTGTTGAATAAACGCTTCAAATATAATGAGGAGAACTTACAGCGAAGAACTCCTCATTAATATATCATTTACGAAATTCATTCGTCACTTATTTGTGATTATGAATTTGCTTCAATATAATTAACCGCATCCTGAACAGTTGCGATTTTTTCAGCTTCTTCATCAGGAATTTCACATCCGAATTCTTCTTCAAATGCCATAACTAATTCTACCGTATCCAATGAATCTGCACCTAAATCGGCGGTAAAACTTGCTTCGGGAGTAACTGCGCTTTCATCTACGCTTAATTGTTCTACAACTACTTTCTTTACTCTCTCTAAAACATCACTCATTTTTTCTACCTCATTTTAACTTATACTACATTATTTTCATATTATGAATTTATTATACTATTTACAATTAAATTTGCAAATCATTTAAAATTTAGACAACAAGACCACCGTCAACACCTATAATCTGACCTGTTATATATGTCCCTTCTTCAGCCAAGAACTTTACTGTTTTTGCTATATCTTCCGGTGTTCCCAATCGTTTCAGCGGAATATGTTCTGCTATTTTTTCGGTTTCAAGACCTTTTGTCATGTCTGTTTGAATAAATCCCGGAGCTATTGCATTAACTCTTATACTTCTTGAGCCGAGTTCTTTTGCCAGTGATTTTGTAAATCCTATTAAACCTGCTTTTGCGGCGGAATAGTTTGCCTGTCCTGCATTTCCCATTCTGCCTACTATGCTTGACATATTAATTATACAGCCGCTGCGCTGTTTAACCATTGTTTTTATAACAGGGCTTGTCATATAAAAAGCACTATTTAGGTTTGTATTTATTACAGCTTCCCAGTTTTCTGCGTTCATTCTCATAAATAATCCGTCACGGGTAATTCCTGCATTATTAACAAGAACATCCAATCTGCCAAAATCGGCTAATATTTGTTCTGCCGCTTTTGCGCAAGCCTCCTGTTTTGAAACATCAAACTTATATGCTTTTGCGTTTACTCCTATTGCTTTTATTTCATCAATAGTTTTATTTGCAGCTTCATCATTACCCGCATAGGTAACTGCTATATCATAACCTGCTTGTGCAAGTTCTATTGCGCATGCTCTGCCTATTCCTCTTGAAGCCCCCGTTACAAGTGCTACTTTTTTTTCACTATCTGCCATAATTTATCCTTTACATTAATAATTTTTAGTTTTATATTTTCAAACTTTATTTGTTTTTTGTTTTCTTTAATCATATAATCTAAATATTTGTCAATTTCTTTAATTGTTGTTACTCTATTTTCCCATAAAAGGGGATTTCCCTTTGGTGCCATATCAGGATGATTATTATAAAACTTCGTAGTATTGTAAAAAGCAGTTTTTACCACAATTATACAAGTTCCTTTTCTCTAATTTCACTTACGGTACTCATTAAACTATCCCAATCATAAATGTTTAACGTTTTTAATTCGGAATTTATTTTTTTGTTTAAACCTGATAAAACCTTACCCGGGCCGATTTCTATAAAATTATTTATTCCGTTTTGTGACATATTATTTATTGTTTGAGTCCATAAAACAGAGGAATATATTTGTTTTGGCAGTTTTTCCTTAAAAATATTGCCGGATGTTTCCGCTTGTGCATCAACATTTGTATAAACAGGAATTTTTGTATTTTTGAATGTAAATTGATTTACAAAATCAATAAATTCATCACTTGCACTTTTCATTAAAGGAGAATGGAAAGCACCGGAAACAGATAAAGGAATAACTCTCTTGGCTCCCATTTCCTTAAATTTATCTAAATTAGCATTAATTTCTTCTTTATCTCCGGTTATAACAACTTGCCCCGGTGAATTAAAGTTAGCCGCATAAACATTTTTAAAACTTTTTAGTATATTATTAACTGTTTCATCATCCAGTCCTATAACTGCCGCCATTGAGCCTTTTGTGATTTCAGCAGCTTTATTCATCAATTCAGCTCTTTTTTTGATAAGTTTTAAAACCGTTTCCAAATCAACTGCACCTGATGCGTATAACGCGCTGTACTCACCTAAACTATGCCCCGCTGCTGCTTGAAATGATATATCAAACTGTTCTTTTAATGCTTCAAATGCCGCAATTTCAACAGTTACTATACAGGGCTGAGAATTAATTGTTTTCATTAAATCTTCATCGCTGCCGTTAAAGCACATATCAGTAATATCGAAATTCAAAACTTTATTTGCCTTATCAAAAACCCGCTTTGCAGCATTTGAATTTTCATATAAGTCTTTTCCCATTCCTGATTTTTGAGCACCTTGCCCAGGAAATATTAATGCTGTTTTATCCATTACACAATACCTTCTCTTAATCTTACAATAGCCGTCCCTGCTGTCATGCCTGCGCCAAAACCTGTAAGAATTGCGGTACACGGCAGTTTCATTTTTCCTTTTTCAATTGCTTCAACAAGAGCAATCGGAATAGAAGCAGCAGATGTATTTGCGTATTCCTGTATATTAGAGATTACATTTTCGGAATTAAATTCAAGCCTTTTTTCTAACGCTTCTATTATTCTCATATTTGCCTGATGAGGAACAAGATAATCAATATCTTTTAAATTCACACCGGATTTTTCAACGCATTCTTCAATAAAAATCGGAAGTTTTGTTACTACGAACTTATATACTTCTTTACCTTCCATTTTTATGAACATCTTTTCTTCATCGTTAGGAACAGCCAGCGGGCAATTTTTTCCCGTTGCAGGCATTTGAATATAGTGTCCTAAATTTCCAAAAGATTTTAAATCGACAGCAGCAATATCATCCTGCCCGTCATCGGATACGGTAAGCATAACAGCTCCTGCTCCATCGCCGAAAAGAACGCAAGTTGTTCTGTCTGTCCAATCCAAACATCTTGAAAGTGCTTCAGTTGCCACAAGCAGTATATTTTTCGCCATGCCCGAATTTATAAGACTTTTGGCTATTCCCATAGAATAAATCAATCCGGAACATGCAGCAGTAACATCAAAACAAACTGCATTCGATGCACCTATTATCCCTTGTATTTCGCAGGCGCAGGAGGGGTAAATATGAGTTCCCAAACTTGCAGCAGCTATAATATAATCAATATTTTCAACATTTATTCCCGATTTTTTTATTGCTCTTTTTGTGGCTTCAACCCCCATTTCAACAGAGGTCTGATTACCTGAAAGAACATGTCTTTTTTCTATTCCGGTTCTTGTTCTAATCCACTCATCCGAGGTATCTATAATTTTAGTCAAATCTTCATTTGTAATGACAGTTTCGGGAACATAAAATCCTAAACCAGCAATTCTAATCGGTATATTCATTTATTCTTTTTCTCCGTAGTATGAAGCAATTGTTTTGTTGACTCCGGCTTCTACCGCATTATAAGCCACTTTAACGGCATTTTTTATTGCATAGGAAGTCGAACGACCATGACAAATTACTGTTATTCCTTTTACACCTAGCAAAAGGGCACCGCCAAATTCCTCATAATTAACTTTTGAATACATATTTTTTAAAACAGGTCTTACAAGAATACCTATCATTTTAGATAAAAAGTCCTGACACAGTTCTTTTTTTATCATATAGAAAAACATTCTTGCAACACCTTCAATTGTTTTCAAAGCAACATTTCCCACAAAACCGTCGCAGACAACGACATCGCAATTACCTAGGAAAATTTCTTTACCCTCTGCATTACCTATAAAATTGAATTTATCCTTATTTTCATCAAATAACTTATAGGTATCTTTTGCCAGTTCATCGCCTTTTCCTGCTTCTTCACCTATATTCAATATTGCAATTCTGGGATTTTCTATTTTTAATACGGATTTAGCATATATCGACCCCATTAAACCAAACTGAAAAAGCATTTCTGGAGTACAATCAGTATTAGCTCCCGAATCAATAAGAATTAAAGGCCCCTTCATTGTTGGTAATACAGTAGCTATAGCCGGTCTTTCTATTCCGGGAAGCCTGCCAAGCCCAAAAAGGCTTGCTCCCATTGCAGCTCCCGTAGAACCTGCCGCAACAACCGCATCAGAACTACCTGTTACAACAGCATTAACAGCAAGTACAATAGAAGAATTTTTCTTCTTTCTTATAGCCTGACCGGGGGCTTCTCCCATCTCTATGACTTCCGTAGCCTGAGTTTTTTTAATATCAAGCGATTTTGTATTAACTTTTATGCGTTTGGGTGGCAGCATTCCTCCGCCTACCGATACAACAATACCTTCTTGATCTATTCTGTCAAGCTCGCGCTCTATATCGTACAATTTACCAACCAATTCAATCGGTATATTGTACTCCATAGCCGCCCATACTGCACCCTCTACTATTGCTCTGGGAGCATTATCTCCTCCCATTGCATCTATGGCTATCCTAGTCATACTTTCTATCCCCGTTATAAGTTATTATTCAGCATTATCCGCATTTGAAGCCGCAGCTGTTTTTAACACCTGTTTTCCTTTATATGTTCCGCATTCAGTACATACCGTATGTGTTAAAACAGTTGCACCGCAATTTGTGCAAATAGTCGTTTCGGGAACAACTCCTTTCCAATTTGCTCTTCTTGATGCTTGTTTTGCTTTTCCAGTTCTCTTCTTTGGTACTGCCATAATTTTTATTCCTTTTCTTAATTAACTCAAAATATATTCTAATTTATACCACAAACAAATTTATTTTTTACTTATTATGAAATTATTTTACACCTATATATTTTGTTAATTTTTGTAAAACATTTTGTTATCTCAAATACAAATATATGATAAATAAAAAAAATATAAATATTAAATATGGTTTATTTAAAGTAAAAAGGTAATACGGCGAAAATCCCCCTGTTTATAAAGAATTTTATTTTTTTTAATAAATTAAAAAATTAGATATTTAAGGCAATTTTCATTTTTAAAATGTTTTTATATAAATGTAAGGGTAATTAAAAAAGACTTTAAGGTAGTTCAAAATTTTAGCAGGTAAGGGGTTTGCTTAAAATAATAAAAGTCGAAAGGTTTATTCTTATTAAACGGTAAACAGTTTTATCTATCATCAAAATATGCCGGATAAAGTTCATTACGTTGTATTTGAACTTGTAGTATGTTAGCTTTGTAAAGTGAGTACTTCTCCTGCAATGTGATATTGCGTGTAAAAAGCAAATCAGGTATGTTTTGCTCAATAATAGGATTTGTTTACAGCATATATAGTGATTAATTAGTATTTAAAGGTAGAAAAGGAAGGTAAACTATGGGGTATGCACTATTTACGGCACGTAAAACTTATTATTGCAACATGATTAATCAAATTAATCTTCAATTAGACCAAATTTGTCAGCAAAAACAAAGTTTATTAAATTTATCTGCAAATATTGCAGACGGAAAAGTTACTGTTGATGAGCTTGTTTCGGATCCTATGAATTTTAATAACTATATGGGATTTATAGAAGGTAGTGCAGCTTTCAATCAAAGTGAAGAAGGAGCCGGTAACCTTGTAGGTACAATCGGCGGATTTTTGACAAATAAAGAATATTCGGAACAGGATGCCGCCATATTAGCTCAACTCCTTGACGAATCTTTAGGTACAGAATATGCTAAAATACAATCAAAAAGGTTAACTGCCGAAGAAAATAAATTGGAATTGCAGCAAAAAAGATTGGAAACAAAACTAACAGCTGCTCAAAATCAATTGCAGGCAGTAGAGCAGGCAGAGCAAAAAGCAATACAAAATGCAACTCCTAAATATGCAGGTATCGCATAAAAAATCAATCTTATTTTTTCCCCCTCGTAAAATCTTTCCAAAATAATTAATCACATAAGAAGCAGTTATATTTTACTGCTTCTTTTATTTTTTATTCGGCTAATCATGACCACCGGCTTAGCCGGTGGTTTGTTCTGCGGCTATAAGCCACTGTTACCTGCTTGACTCTAAAGAGCCACCGAAAGTTCGCCTCTCGCACTACATGCTATACAAGTTCTAACGAACATTGTTATTTGTTTTTATTAATTAATTTTTAGATTTTACGAAAAGAAAAAATCTGAAAATCATATTCGTAATACCGTTATTTT
>CAJOJP010000011.1:0-58293 GCA_905234915.1 Candidatus Gastranaerophilales bacterium | reverse complement strand
AGAATCCGATTTGAAGATTTTTTCTTGAGTAAAATTACTTGGAGCTAAAGCGACTGGGAACTCACCTGCATAGCAGGTGGTTTATTTTCATTTCATTCCAATTAAATGCCCTGCATTAAATCATTAATGCAGGGCATTCTTTATATATAAAATTATCTGTTAGATATTCAATAAAATCATTGTATTAAATTTTCTATATCTGTTAATAAAATTAATTAATGCTTTCATAACCATATCTCTTTCTTGTATATATAAAGTATATAAAATATTTAAAATTGCTTTATTTATTATTTTATTAAAAAATCTTTACAATAAATTAAAAATTTACCCAAAAAACTAAAGTTTATTTTTTTTTTGCCGATACATAATTTATATCTATGAAAATGGAGAGTATTTCTGAAAGGTTATACGGATGAATATAGAAGTTAACATGAATGAGATAAATTCTGTTGAAAAAATCATATCAAATATATTACTTGAAAATGATTTTAATCAAATGAACACCTTAATAAATAAAAAAACAAACAGTATAAATTCGCAATTTTTATTTCCTAATACAATCCCCGTAAAAAACAGCAATTTTATTTCGGTAAATAAAAATTCAATAAAACCGTACTCCCAAATTATGACAGAAGAAGAATTTTATGAAACGGTTGAAGCGTCAAAAGACGGTTTATCTGATAACAGCAGGAAATATCAGGAATATTTATACGGACACTATTTAGAAGCCGTAAAACTCAATGATGAAGGATATATTTTTGATGTTTTGAATAAGGCGGCAGAATTTAAAACAAATATGAATTATGTAAAAGATTTAATGAAAGATATAGCTTTTGAGAAAGAATGGCGCAAAGATTTCGGTAACGAATCGGCGGTAGAAGTATTAAAACGCAAAGGCAATTTGAGGATAGTTAATATTGTAAAAGAAAGGGCAAAGTAAAATTAAATAGTTTTAAAGAAGCTGTCCAACCGGGGCAGCTTTCTTATTGGAATGAAATGCAAAGAAACCGCCTGCTCTACCGTGGTCATGATTATAGATAGTGATTTATACTTCTGTTATAAAAAGATATATCGGCAGATTGTATAAAAATATCGGTTTGAATAATTATTTCGGTTAAATTGTCATTTAAAAGCCAGGAAGGAAAATTATCCATAGGAACAAGAATTTTACCCGTCTTTGTTTTGCATCTGATTTTTGAGCTTGAATTATTTATTGATATTGTAAAGTTTGTTAAAAGATTTTTTTTACCGGTATCAATATATAATAAATCAAAATTTTTTACCTTTTGGGGAGTTAAAAATTTTATTTTAATTTCATTTCCGTACATTTCTATGGAAAAATCACTCATAATACGTACTAAAGGCAAGGTTTTGACGGAAGCTGCCCAAACCTGAGGTAAAAAATTTAAATTTTGCGCGCCAAAATAATAATCTAAATCTTTTAGTTCATCTAAAGTATAATGCTGCTCTTTATTTGTTTTTACAAGAAATACGTTTTCACCCGCTTTTTTGTATTCATACTTTTGGTTAAGAAAAATCCATCTGTATAGTGCATTTATTCTTAGAGAAGGAAATATATTATCATGTAAAATATTATTGGAATAAACTAATATATTATCAGGTGATTTTTTCCTAAAACGTTCAATAGTCTCAGCAGCCTGCATTGAAGCAATTGAATTATAAAACGAGGAATATTGTACAGGAATTTTTTTATTAAAATAAAGATAATGCATTCCTCTGTTTGTTAAATCTAAAAATGTTTCGCTGTCATCATTTTGATATAAAAAATCTTTAATTTTAGTTAATCGTTTTTCTTCATTTTTATTTAATTCAATGTTTCCAGTATTAAATAATTTTGTATTGCTTTCATAATAATTTTTATTAAGTTTGCTTATTTTTTCAGGTAATTTATTAAATATTGAAAATAAAAGAAAACAACATAATAATGCAAAAAACAATTTTTCAACTATTGTTTTTATATTTTTATCGGCATATTTATATAACCAATATGGGATAATAATGCATAAAAAAGGAAAAGAAACAAATTCCAGTCTTAAAAAATGTCCGTTATCAAGTCGTCCCATTGTATAAGGCAGTGAAATTATTACAAACAGCAAAGAAAAAGAAATAAAAAATATTGTATTTAAATCGGTAGTTTTTATTCTTATTTGTTTTATTGCTTCAAGTATAAGAACAGGCGTAAAAAATAAAGCAGACATTTTATATAACCATTCAAAAGCTGTTTGAAAATATGTTTTATTGTCAAGCGTAATAAAATCGTTTCCAAATGCGGCTAAAGAGCCTTCAATATAATATTTTGCCTGAGTCAGATATTCAAAAAAACTGTTTCTGAATATGACAGATAAAAAGAAAATAAATATACTGGCAATCCAAAAATTTAATTTTTTATTTGGAAGTTTACCGCATATATAAATAAATACAGGTAATGCCGCAATCGTAATAAAAAGACCTATTGTTGTCCAATAGCTTGAAATAAGTATTGAAAAAATTATATAAAACCAAAACCAAAATAAAGGTTTATTAATTATATTTTCTTTAATAAGTGCAATATAAATACTGACCATAAGTACGGAAGCGGAGGGAACTTTTAGCAGCAGCAGGGGAATAGTATATAAAATATTATTCCCGAAAATAAATAATGCTGTAATCATTGTAATTATAAAAATTATATTTCTATTGAGAGCCTCCCCAAGACAATATCCGTATATATTATTTTCGTTAAAGAAAAATTTGCCGAGCCAGGCTGAAGCAACATCAATTCTTCCGTGTACAAGCATTATATCTTTATAATATTCAAGATTAAAATTATCGTGCATAAAAAATGCCGCAAATTTTTCGCCAAAATGATGGTCATCGATAGGTGCTGTTCCTGTTTGATAAGCAGTAAATCCAAATATAAAAAATAATCCGCAGATTGCAAACGGTGAATAACCTTTGTTATTTTTATTTCTTCTTTGTATATCAAATAAAGAAATTCCTATTAAAATTATTGTAAGAAAAACTAACTTAGGGTAAATATTACCGCTAAAGGGATGTAAAAATAAAAATCCTAATACAAAAAAATATTGCAGCTTTTGAAATTTAGAAAAAATTGTTTTTATTTTTTCCGGTAATTTAAACTCAAAACTTTTTTCTTTATTTTGTTTATATAATTTATCCGACAAATTATATACAAAAGGGAAAATAGCAAAAAACAAAATTAAATAAATAAAAAATATATAAATATCCAAATATTTATTATGATTATTATATACAGATATACCGACATAAAAATCTTTAAAAGAACTCCAGCCTATTTTATCATATAAAAAATAATAAATTTTAATTGTAAAAAAAAGGCTGGATATTGAAGTTAAAAGTATATCCCAAAATCTTATTTTTAAATCTGTTTTCACATAATTATTATATCAAATTATAAAAAAAATGACCGAACGAATAAAATTCGGTCAAACAGTTTACGAGTGAGAGTGGAATATGTATAGATTAATAATAAAGTTTTGAATTATTTACGTATATTAACCTGTTGTACAAAGATAAGATAATAATTATATAGTCTTTCGTTTAATTGATTTTGGTTTATTTATTAAAAAAACACTAATGAGAGGCTGATTTTTTCAAGTTATAGACAAATATTAAAATTTCAGCTACTGCTTTATAAAGTTCAGGGGGAATAGACTCATTAACATCAACAAGGCGGAAAATAGCCCTTGCAACTGGAGGGTTTTCCACTACGGGAATGGAATGCTCTCTTGCAATTTCAATAATTTTTTTAGCAAAAAGTTCTGTTCCTTTTGCTAATAATTTAGGTGATTCCATTTGCTGAGGGTCATATTTTAATCCGCAGGCAACATGTGTGGGATTAGTTATGACAACGTCACATTCTTGCACGGAATCCATCATTCTCTGCCTTGCCATTTGCTGCCTTCGCTGTCTTAATTGAGCTTTGACGTGAGGGTCGCCTTCAGAGTTTTTATATTCATCTTTTACTTCTTTAAAACTCATTTTTTGGTCATTCATAAATTTACGTTTTTGCATTGCATAATCTGCTGCTGCAATCAGAAAGAATATCATACAAGCTTTCGTTGCAAAATCTATTATCAAAGCCCCAAATTTTTCTAAAATTGCAAAACAGTTATCTATTGAAATAAGAGCTAAAATTCCGGCAAAATGAGATTTATATACAAACCAGCCTACAAATCCTAAAACCAAAACTTTAACGATATTTTTTACAAGTTCAAAAACAGTTTTTGAAGAAAATATATTTTTAAAATATTTTGTCGGATTTAATTTATTCAGGCTTGGTTCCAGAGGTTTTGTAGTAATCAAAGGACCTATTTGTATTAAATCTCCCATAGCAGCAATAAAAGCCGCACAAATAAGAATTGGAGCTATAATTAATGCTCCATGTAAACAAACCGAAAGTAATATAGGAACATACCCTATATCACCAAGATGCTTATCGGGTATTTTATCATATAACCCTACAAATAGTGCAGCAACTTTATCCCAGATAAAAGGTGCCAGTTTTAAAACTACGAAAAACATAACAAGAAGGGAAAGAGCAGTAGAAAAATCTTTAGATTTTACAACCTGACCGTTTTGTCTTGCTTTTTGCAGCTTTTGGTGGCTGGCTTCAAATTGCTTATCCTCATCTCCCATTTAAATTACCCGTAAAGTGATTGTATATTGTAAGGCTAATATGAAACCATAGAAACAACTTCAAGCCCTTCAGGCAAATTTTCGCGTCCTTTTAAATATGTGAGTTCCACAATAAAAGCGGCTGCTTTTACGTTTGCGCCTGCTTTTTTCAAAAGCCTGCAAGCAGCGCCGATTGTACCGCCTGTAGCAAGCAAATCATCTATTACAAGGACGTTAGCTCCTTTTTCTATTGCATCTTTATGAATTTCAAGTTTATCAGTTCCGTATTCAAGAGAATATTCTTCTTGAATTGTTTCAGCGGGAAGTTTACCGGGTTTTCTTATTAAAATACAGCCCGCATTTATATTATAAGCAAGAGCACTGCCAAAAACAAAGCCTCTTGATTCAACGGCAGCGACATAATCAATATTTTGATTTTTAAATTTATATGTTAAAAAATCAATCATAGACCTTAATGCTTCTTTATCTTTTACGGCTGTAGTTATATCTTTAAACATGACCCCTTTTATCGGGAAATCTTTTATTGTTCTTATTTTTTCTTTTACAAGTTCAACTGCCGTAATCATTCTTATCTCCTTAAACTTAAATTGTTATTTAGTGTACTTTTATTTTATATTTTACAATAAACCTGCTTCTTTTAGCATATTTGTGACTAATTTTGAAGGCAGACCGACAATATTATCGTAATCTCCGTTTATTTCTTTAACAAAATCTTCTCTTAATTCCTGAATGCCGTAAGAACCTGCCTTATCATAAGGTTTAAAGGCAAAAATATAATCTTTAATCATATCGAGAGTCAATTCATTAAAAGTAACCTCAGAGGTTTCTGATTTAACTATTTTTTTCCCTGTTTCATTATCAATAAAACAAACTGACGTTACGACTTTATGAGTTTTTCCCGAAAGCATTGAAAGCATTCTTAGAGCATCATCATAATCTCTTGGTTTGCCAAGCACGATATTGTCAAATACAACAACAGTATCAGCACTGATAATAACAGAATATCTGCCTGCCTTTTTTGCAGCAGATAATCCTTTATTTATTGCAGTATTTTCTATAAGTGAGTAAGAGAAAAATTTATTTTGGATATTTTCATCATAAGAAGGACTTATGATATCAAAATTAATTCCTGTATTTTTTAATATTTCGCGTCTTCTCGGCGAGGTTGACGCTAAAATTACCTTTTTCATAATTACCATACCTTATAAATTATAGTCATTAAAAAAGACTAACTTCAAGATATATTGTATCTTAAAAGTCAGCCTTTGAAAAATAATTTTTAATAATTTTACAGACCATCACCGACGCCGTGGCGGATTAAAGTTTATACGCATATAGCGGATTGACTTGCTTGTTGCGTTAGAACATATTTCTTTCAGTTTTTTATCTACCGTCATCATGTCCCGCTGGTGGTTTGCGAAATCCGTCATTGCCTCTAACATAGTCTGATAATCTACTAACTTTGCAGATTCTGAATTATCTACTTTTATTTTCGCATATTTGTTAACTAATTCCCTATCAATATTATCTTGAGCTCCTATTGCCATAAGCCTCAAATTCCCCCTCTATATTTATATAAAGTCCTCTTGTTTATATAAACAAATTTTGTACTCAAAAAATTGCTTTTTGAGAGAGAATAAGTAAAGAAATGTTAACAATATAAAATTTATTGCTGGCGTCTGCGCGGAGGATTGAAATTAATTCTCATATATTTTACGGATTTACACGTAACATTTGCGCATATTTCTCTTAGTTTTTTATCAAGTTCTATCATTTCCCGCTGCATATTTGCATAGTCATTCATCGCTTCAAGCATTGATTGAGTATCCACCAACTTTGTAGTTTCGGGATTATTCATCTTTAATTTTGCATATTTGCGAACCAACTCGCGGTCAATATTATCTCTAGCCCCAACTGCCATAGAAAATAATTCTCCCCTATAAATAAGCCGTGTAATAAATTTACTAAAAACCCCGTATTCCTTCGTTTCCCTGAACCGAAAGATTACATTTTCAGCTTTTTATAACTGACTATAACTGTTTACTTTTAAATTTTAATAAATTTGATTTATTATCCTATTTTCCAATATAATACCGTTACTAAAGATACATATTAAAAAATATCATTTTACCTGTATATATAAAAAAAATCTTTAATAAAAAATTTACTAAAAAGATTAAATTGTTAAATTTTTTTAACATATAAACCAAATGGCACTTTAAAATATCGTGTGAGCATGTACAATAACGTTGGTTGTATATTTAAAAGCCAAAATCCGAAACGGTTAGAAATACGCAATAAGATAAGCGGGGTAAGATGATAGAATTTGATTTTCGTAATGTTACTCAAGAGGTAATAGGAACAGAAAACGGATTAAATGTTCAGGAAGAATTTAATAATTACAGGGAAACCATACATAGAATTATATCCGATATGAATTCCAACAAGGATAAACCTGGTCAAAAGCTTCAATGGATGAATTTAGGGTACAATGAAGAAACAATTTGGTACGTGCGCGAATTTGCAGCAATGGTTGAAAACCGTTTTGATAATATTCTTATTGTAGGGCTTGGCGGTTCGGCTCTAGGCGGTAAAGCAGTATGTGAAGCACTTTTGCCTCCTTACTGGAATTATCTTTCAAAAGAACAGCGCAAGAATTATCCCCGAATATTTTTCCTTGATAACATTGATCCTGATCAGATAACCTCTTTATTGCAAATTTTGGATTTAAAAAAGACACTTGTAAATGTAATAACAAAATCAGGTTCTACAGCTGAGGTTATGGCTCAATATATGCTGTTGAAAGACCTTATGGAAAAAGAACTCGGCGACGATTACCGTAAAAATGTTATAGCCACAACCGATAAAAATATCGGTATTTTGAAACAATTGTCCGATCAGGAAGGATATAAAACTTTTTATATCCCTGATGATGTTGAAGGACGTTTTTCTGTATTCTCGACAGTAGGACTGCTGCCTTTTGCTCTTGTCGGTATTAATATTGAGGAAATTACTCAGGGCATAAAAGATATGGATTTGGCACTTAAAAATACCGATATAAATTATAATATTGCAGCACAAAATGCTTTAATTCACTTCTTGGCTGATGTCCGAAAAGGAAAAAGAATATCTGTTATGATGCCTTATTCATACAGGTTACGTTATGTTGCCGACTGGTATTGCCAATTATGGGCAGAGTCTTTAGGCAAGGAGCGCGATAAAAACAATAATATCGTAAATACCGGTCAGACTCCCGTTAGAGCAACAGGTGTTACGGATCAGCACTCTCAAATTCAATTGTATAATGAAGGACCTAATGATAAAATTATCAGCTTTCTTAGAGTAAAAGAATTTGACTCAAAAATAACAATACCGAATATTTTTGAATACACAGGATTAAGTTATTTGGGCGGAAAGACAATGAACAGTCTGTTTAATGCTGAGGCTGATTCTACAATGGCTTCTTTAATAGACTATAAACGTCCTAATGTAACAATAAAAATTCCTAAAGTTACACCTTATTATTTAGGTCAGTTATTATATATGTTTGAAGTACAGACTGCTATTACAGGGGCTTTATATAATATTGACCCTTTTAATCAGCCGGGGGTCGAACAATCTAAAAACTATACCTATGCTTTAATGGGCAGAGTCGGCTATGAGGATTCTGCAAAAGAGGTTATGCAGAAATTATCGCAGGAAATTAAGCTTTAGAGCATGACGGATAAAAGATGCAGAGTATTAGGATATAGCGTTGATTTGCTTACATTTGGTGAAGCCGTTGATTTTATACTTAATAAAATAAAAAATAATATAGGGCTTCATATAATAACTATTAATCCTGAAATTATATTTGCGGCAGATAAAAATAGAGAGCTTTCTGAAATAATTAAAGCGTCTGAACTCGTTTTGCCGGAGAGTTCGGGAATAGTTAAAGCATTAAGTTTTAAAGGTATAAAACAGGAGCAGATTCCGGGTATTGATTTTTCAAAACGTCTTTTACAAAAATGTGCCGTTTTAAATTATCCGGTCGCGCTTATCGGGGCTAAAGAACACGTAATTATTAAAGCCGTAAATAATTTGAAAAAAGAATTGCCATCTTTAAATATAGTATATTTTCATGACGGATATTTTGAAAAAGAAGATGAAGTAATAAATGAAATTGTTAAAAATAAGCCAAAACTTATTTTATGTGCACTTGGCGCGCCAAAACAGGAAATGTTTATAAAAAAATGTAAAAAAATATATAATAACGGAGTATATATAGGTATAGGCGGTTCTTTTGATGTATGGGCAGGAGAAGTAAAAAGAGCCCCTAAAATTTTCCAAAAATTAGGACTTGAGTGGTTATATAGAACAATAAAACAGCCTGAGAGAATAAAAAGAATTTATAAAACTTTGCCTGTCTTTTTATTTAGAGCCATAATCGACAGCGTTAATAAATAGTTAAATCCAATATTGGTGTTTTACGGCTATTTAATCTTTTAATTAATTAGACCGTCAAACAGTGCCCGCCCCGCTGTAGTTTCGATAAACAAATTTACGAGATTACGTATAGGATTTTAATATTTATTTCTCCGCCAAAGATGAAAAATATATCCCCTGACAAGCCGCCAAAGAATTATTTATAAAATTTATACACCATAATATACTTGTTGCATGTAAAAATCTCACACAGATATAACACAGCTAAATTTTTAATTGACTAACAAAAAACTCTATGATACGCTATAAAAGGCGATTGGACTCGTAGCTCAGCTGGTAGAGCAGTTGACTCTTAATCAATTGGTCGGGGGTTCGAATCCCCCCGGGTTCAGATTAATTTTGTACTTTATAAATATATAAATACTATAGCAGTAAAATTATATAAATGGGCGTGTGGCGAAACTGGTAGACGCACCAGACTTAGGATCTGGCGCCTTCGGCATGGGAGTTCGAGTCTCTTCACGCCCATTATTTATACATAAAAAGGTTAAATATGCTGAAAAAAATCGGGTTAGTAACAATTTGGATATTATGTATTATATTTTTCGATATGGTAATATGCAGAAATTGGTTGGGATTAGGTCATCCGAGAGATTTCAGCACCTATCATACCGTGCGTCCTGCCAGAGCTTATGTTGAATTTACGGCTGAGTGGCTTGCGCGTGACAGTTCTTTTGATAAAACACATTTTTGGCATGATGATAATCCTAAAACAATTAGAGTGGCTTTTTTTGGTGGTTCAACAGGAGTTCCTTTTAATGAAAAATTTTTTGCAAAAAAATTATCGGAACTCTTTAAACAAAAGGTTGATGTGGTAAATTTTTCCTGTTTTAGTGCTAATCACACACAGCATTTGCACATGCTTCTTGAAGTTTTACATAATGGAATGCCTGATATAGTAGTATTTTACGGAGGGTTTAACGAAACAATTCAAAACGGCTGGTTCGACCCGCGTCCGGGGTATCCTTACAGTTACTATTTTAGAGATGAAATGTCAACTTTTAAGCGTTTATTAGTTGAAAAATCCGCTCTTTTCGGGGCTTTAGAATGGAAATACAGTCTTTTATCCAATATAAAAAATTTAAGACAAGAATATCAGCCTTTTAGCGAAGAATGGAATGAAACGATAAAAAATAAGTATTTTAGTAATCTTGAATTGGCAAAAAGAGTAACGGAAAGTCTGCCTTCCCGAAAATACAAGCATGCTAAATTTATAGCTTTTTATCAACCTTATCAAGTTGACAAAATTCCTGATTTTATTAAAACACATGAAGAAATAAGAGCAAAAATAAAAAACATTGATTATATTGTTGATTTACACAATATTTATGAGCCGTTTGGGGAAAAAATTTATTTTGATGAATGCCATGTAAGGCAGGAGGCAACTAACCTTGCAATGGTAATAATGTCAAAAATAATAGCTAAAAAATTTGCCGCAAAATAATTTATAACACTCCGATAAAGATATACAATAAATTTTTTTTACAATATAATTTTAATAACCGAATAGGGTTAGTGATTAAATATGTTGTATAAAAGTTAAACAGGAGGTCTAATGGACAACATGCAAATTACGCACGAAATAGAAAATCAGTGCTGTGTAAGACGGGGGGTTAAAGGAGTGCCTGCCCCTATTCCGCAGGAGGGTATGTGGACAAAATGTAAAGAAATAAAAGATATTTCAGGTTTAACGCACGGCTGTGGCTGCTGTGCTCCGCAGCAGGGTACCTGTAAATTGACTTTAAACGTTAAAGAGGGAATTATTCAAGAGGCCCTTGTGGAAACGGTCGGTTGTTCAGGGATGACCCACTCTGCTGCAATGGCAGGCGAAATTCTTCCCGGTAAAACAATTCTTGAGGCACTAAATACTGACCTTGTATGCGATGCCATTAACGTTGCAATGAGAGAGTTATTCCTTCAGATTGTTTACGGCAGAACTCAAACCGCATTTTCGGAAGGCGGTCTTCCTATAGGAGCAGGTCTTGAAGATTTAGGCAAAGGCTTATGCTCAATGGTTGGAACTATTCATTCCACAAAACAAAAAGGTGTAAGATATTTATCTTTAACAGAAGGCTATATTCTTGAACTCGGTTTGGATAAAAATGATGAAGTTATCGGATATAAATTTATAAATCTGGGTAAATTTATGGAAGCCGTAAAAGCAGGTAAAGACTATAAAGAAGCTTATGAAAGCAATATAAAAACTTATGGCAGATATTCAGATGCGGTTAAATATATAGATCCGAGAAAAGAATAATATTACCCGTCATTGCGAGGAGCATTAGCATTTTCTGTGACGAAGCAATCCGGTTAAAATAACAGAAGGTTTCACCAAACAATATAATATAACCAAACTGGGTTACTTTGAAGAATACGATAATATTGCTCAAGCAATTACGGGAGAAAAGCAAATAAAAGGCGGTTCACGAAGAGATAAATTAAAATTAATCGAAAATATAAATCCCGATTGGGAAGATTTATATAATAAATTAGATAATATTTAGCTGGATTGCTTCGCATACGCTCGCAATGACGATAAATAAAATAAGTAAAATAAAAAGAAGGAAAATATAAAATGGCAAAATTTGAAGGACAAGACAGACGTGAAAAATCATTGGCGGCAGCACTTGCCAAATTTGGTTTTAAGTCTTTAGATGAAGCTAATGAGCTTTGTTTATCCAAAGGTATAAATGTAGATGAAATTGTAAAAGGTATTCAGCCTATAGCATTTGATAATGCTTCCTGGGCATATACTCTCGGCTGTGCTATTGCAATAAAAAAAGGTATTAAAAATGCGGCAGATGCAGCTGAAGCAATCGGAGAAGGTTTACAGGCATTTGCAGTACCCGGTTCCGTTGGTGATACAAGAAAAGTAGGTTTAGGTCATGGTAATTTAGGCGCGATGCTTTTAAGAGAGGAAACAAAGTGCTTCTGCTTTTTAGCCGGGCATGAATCTTTTGCAGCTGCTGAAGGGGCTATCGGTATTGCAAGAAATGCAAATAAAGTAAGAAAAGAGCCTTTAAGAGTCATTTTAAACGGTTTAGGTAAAGATGCGGCATTAATTATATCAAGAATTAACGGATTTACCCACGTTGAAACCGAGTATGATTATAAAACAGGCGATTTAAAAATTGTTAAAGAAACTTCTTATTCTGACGGTGAAAGGGCAAAAGTAAAGTGCTATGGTGCTGATGATGTTTCAGAGGGTGTTGCTATTATGATTAAAGAAGGCGTTGATGTTTCAATAACGGGTAATTCAACAAATCCTACAAGATTTCAGCATCCTGTAGCAGGAACATATAAAAAATGGGCAATCGAGAACGGAAGAAAATATTTTTCGGTAGCGTCAGGCGGAGGAACAGGAAGAACACTTCACCCCGATAATGTTGCGGCAGGTCCTGCTTCTTATGGTATGACGGATACAATGGGCAGAATGCACGGTGATGCTCAATTTGCAGGTTCCTCATCAGTTCCGGCTCATGTAGAGATGATGGGAGTAATAGGTATGGGAAATAATCCTATGGTAGGTGCTACCGTTGCAGTTGCAGTTGCTGTTGAAAAAGCAATGAAATAACAAACTAAAAATCATGACCACCGGCTAAGCCGGTGGTTTTTTATGCGGCTATAACCGCTGTTACCTGTTTGGCTCTATAGAGCCACCGAAAGTTCGCCTCTCGCACTACATGCTACACAAGTTCTAACGAACATTGTTATTTGTTTTTATTAATTAATTTTTAGAGCCTGTTCACACTATCAAGGAAGTAAATACAAATAAACTGCCCCTTGACGAAAATATTTAAAAATTCTTAGTGAAACAATAGCAGGTCGTCGTCTGTCTGAGCGAAGCGAGTTACGACGACTTCTATTGTTTCATTAACAAGAAGACATAAGCAAAAATATAGAATATTGTATCCAAAATGGCTTTTGATTTATAATTTTTTTATGAAAATCGGTTATGACTATAATAAATCTCCGGCAACATTTGGCGGTTTATGGAATAATAAAACGGTTTTAAAAGGTTTGGAAACCGTTTCCGAACACAGCACAAGTTTTATTGCTGCAACTACTTTTGTTATGGCTTCAGGTGTCCGCCCTGTTGCTATAGCTGCAACTCCAAACGTTAAAGAAGAAAATAAAAAATATGCTGTTTCTAATTCTATAGCTTCGGGATTGGTAAAATTAGGCATAGGTCTTGCTGTTGCTGTTCCTATTGAAAATGCAATAAAAAAAGTAGAAAAAAATCCCGAAAAATTTCTTTCAAAAAATACAATTGATACCTTTAAAAAAGGAGCAGTTTCTCTTTCTAATTCAAGAACTTTTAAATTTGCTACCCAGTTTATGAAACAAAGTATAGGTTTTATTACCGCAATTCCAAAATCTGTAATGACTGTAGCATTAATTCCCGTATTAACAAAAAAACTTTTTTCACAAAAAAAGGAAAAAAAGAAGATTGAACATAAAAAACCGGTTACCCCTCAGGTATTCGGGAAAATACCAAGTTTTAAAGGCGGTATTACGAATATAGCAGCAAAAGGTGCAGCAAAAATTCTTAATAGTAAAACAGTTCAAAATACGGCAGAAAAATTCACTCCTTATGATACGGATATAACACGTAATATGGCTGTTGCAACCGATATATTACTCACTGCCTCTTTTGCGAACGAAACAATTAAAAATGAAAATATAGAAAAAGAACGCAAAAAACCTTTAATAATGAATACATTGTACGGAACAATTGCAAGTATTATCGGCGGATGTGCCATTGATGAAGCCGTTAAAAAAAATACAAAAAATTTTATTTTAAAATTTAAAGAACAAAATAAAAATGACCCGAAACTTGCAAAATATATAGAAGGTATTAATATAATCCGCCCGACATTGATTTTTGCCGCTGTTTATTACGGTCTTTTGCCAATGGCTACAACATATCTTGCCGATAAAACCGATAAATCTTAATTTTGGAAAAATTTCATAAAACTTAAGCAGTTTAATATTAACTGTAGAAAATCGTGAAAACGTATGCAATATTGTTAATTCTATCTAAACTATCAAATCTTAGAACTTAATTGACCACAGGCAGCATCAATATCAGAACCTCGTTCCAGCCTTATTGTAACTTTTTTGCCAGAGGCTTCCAAAATATACTTAAATTTTTGCACCGCAATTTTATCGGGTTTTTTATAATTACTTTTTTCGTGAGTGTTATATATTATTAAATTTACATTACATTTAAGCTTTGCAATATTTTTGGCAAGTTCCTCCGCATTTCTGATGGAATCATTTATTCCGCCTATAAGTACATATTCTATTGTAACGCGCCTGTTTACGGTTTGAATGTATTCCTTTAATGTTTCTAATAAATCATTATATGCGTATTTTTTTGCAACAGGCATAATTGTTTCACGTATTGACTGATTAGGAGCATGCAATGATATTGCAAGTGTAGATTGGCAATCTAATTGCGCAAGCTTTTTAATTCCGGGAATTATTCCGCAGGTAGAAATTGTTATTCTTCTTGCTCCTATTTGGAATTGTTCTCTGAAAATTTTTATTGAGGAAATAAGGTTATCAAAATTTAACAAAGGTTCACCCTGCCCCATATACACAATATTGGTAACCTTTAAGCCCGTATCAGCCTGTATTAAGTATATTTGATTAATAATTTCACGAGTAGTGAGGTTACGAATAAAACCCAATTTTGCTGTTGCACAAAAATCACACCCCATAGGGCAGCCTGCTTGGGTTGATATACAGGCTGTTAAATTTGACCTGTTATCAAAACGCATTAAAACCGCTTCTACAAAAGTTCCATCTTTATGTTCAAACAGAAATTTCATTGTTCCGTCTGAACTTATTTGTTTATCTTTTATAAAAATATCACTTAAAACAGATTTCTCTTTTAATAATTCCCGCGCATTAACAGGCAGATCAGTCATATCATCAATGTTTTTTACTGATTTCAAATAAATCCAGTTATAAATTTGTTTTGCTCTAAATTTTGTTAATCCAAGCTCCGTGACAAAATTTTCGAGTTCCTCAAGATTTTTTCCTACTAATATAAATTTTTCACTCATAACAAGAATATTAGCATAAAAGCTATAAGAAACGTAAATTACCTTCCGCCGGCATAACCAAATGATTTTTGGATATTTTGCTGCAGCATCTGTTCTGCTGACTGCATTTCCGTAGTTGCCGCCTGAATTTGAGCTTGAATTTTTTTCATTCTTGCCTGTAATTGCCTGTCCAACGCTTCAAGTTCAACCCTTCGAGCTGTTAATTGTTTCACGGCAGCAGAATCGGTTTTTCCCAAATCACTTATCTCTGACGTCAATTGAGCAATTTCATTTGTTAAATCCAGCTGCTCAGTAGTTACGTCATTCAACTGTATTTGCAGTTTGTTAATGTAATTTGTTAAATACATTGACCTTGAAAATGATGTTAAAAAGCCCATTTTTCCCTTACCTTACTTTATATTATATTGTTATCTTGTCTGGTTTATCTGCCTTCCTTTCAAGAATACGTGTTCTGAATTTTGCGCTAATATCAATTCTGTTTTTTTTAATTTGTACCTTTCATAGTTTATACGATTTTGTATTCTTGTAAGTTTTTGATTTACCGTTAATAGATTTTGTATATACGCAGTTACCCCTTCTTTAAGTAACTTTACGGGGTTTCTTTTTTTCAAAAAAGCAACCGTAAATCCCATAAAGTTTTTCATTTGTCTTATTTGTAGTTCTATTGCCGATGAAGCACTTGCTTTTGCCACTAAGTTCTCCTTGATTTTTTAAGGACTACATATATATTAAAACATCGAATTTTTGCTTATTGCCTTATGTTTTAACATATTTTAAGCCTTTTTTCTTGTTTCTTAACAGGAAAAAATATCTCTTTCCTGTTATTATATTCGGCATTTAACAGTTTTTTCTTTAATTAAATATTGAATATTTGACCAAAAAATTTACATATTTTTACATAAATTACTTAATATTTGTAATGTAAGAAATAATAAACAATAAAAAATGTATATATATAAAACCTTTTCTATTTGTATTTTTTTTATTTTTTTTGAGATAAAAAATGCAATTATTGCAAATAAAATTGCAATTATTAAGGAATAAATCGGGAAAAGCGCATAATTTGCATCAGGCATGGCATATTTATTAAGATATTGTACTATATATAATATTGCTTTAAAGTTTAATATTATCTGACATATAAAAATCAAAGATAATATAAGGTATAAAAATTTATTTTGGCAGTTATTAAATATATTTGCAAAAAATAAAATTATAAATATTAAATAATTCGGCGAATATATGAAGGCTTCAAAATTCCCATAAAATATAAAAGAGATAAATTCTATTAAAATAATAAAAAATAAAGTTATAATTAATTTGTTTTTTATTATTTTATTTTTTATTGCAGAAATTAATGCATAACAATAAATAAGTATAACAGGTAAGGTCAGCATTATATTTTGGTGATATTTAAATACTATTTTTGTAAAACGGCTTCCCCATTGGGGCAGTTCAATAATTTTTATTGCATAAAAAGGAGCAATAAAATATTGATAAAAAAGTGAATGCATTACAGCTGAATTGATATGGAAATTAAAGTATTTAAAATCCTCATATTCATTAGGATTAGTAAATATAACCGATAAACTCTTAAATAATATCGGGGTTTTCCATAATAAAGACTGTAAAAAATTTAAAATTGTAATAAATAGAATACTTAAAAGAATTATTTTAAATAATTCTTTAATTATAGGAACTAATTTATTCTCATATACATTTTGTAATAAAAAAACAATACTTATTATACAAATTAAAAAATTTGAAAGAATTATTCCTGTTGCAAGTGCAGAAAATAAAGATGTATTAATAATTTCACCTGTTGATAATTTATTGTTTTTCATTAATTTAGAAATATAAAACCATAACAGCAGATTAAAAAAAGCTGAATATATATACGTTTCAGGAATTGAGGAAAATATTAATGCACAAAAAGATAATCCCCAAAGTAACATTGAAATAAATGATATATTGTTAGAAACATTAAAATTTTTCAAAATAAAAAAAATTAAAACACATGTTCCAACTCCAAAAACAGACTGAATAATTATAAGAGAAACAGCAGTGTTATTTATAATTAAATTTAATGTATGCACAAATGGCTGAATAAGTAAAATAAATAACGGGTGAACTTTAATTCTGTAATGGTCTGAATTAATTACGGTTAAATCATTCCAGGCTCTGGCATTATCTGCTCCTAAAAATACTTCCGCTTTGGTTATAATATCCAAATGATTATATATTATGTAAAATCCCGTTAAAAGGTATATAAACAATAATATAAATAAAGCAATAAAAAATTTTTTATCGTTAAACCAAAACTTCAAGCTAAAAACTCTTACTTATAAAAATTTATTATATCCGTTATTAAACTGATAATTTTTGTTGTTATATCTTCAATATAATCTGCCCCTGTTAATCCGTTTACAACAATATCGGCATTTTTCATGGTCGGACGTATATATATTTGTGCTGTGGAATTAACGTCATTAAACTGATGTTCTGCCGCAGCACCTGATTTACCTCTTAAAATTGCTCTTGTAAACCATCTTTCTTTGATTTTATCAAAAGGAGTGAATACGTAAACTTTAATATCAAATAAATCGACAAGTTCCTTGCCCAATACATAAAGTCCTTCCGCAAGAATAGCTTTTGTAGGATTTTTATAGGCTCTGTTTGGAATGCTTTCGCAAGTAACAAAATCATATTCGGGAGCATTTACTCCGCAGCCGTTTTTAAGACTTATTAAATGCGCCCGCATTAAATCTAAATTAATTGCTTCGGGCTTATCAAAACTAAAACCGGTTTTGTATAATTCTTCGTAACTTCCTGCCGCTTTTAATTCTGCCGAGGTATCTTTGTAATAATCATCACAGCATAAGCTTGTATATGATTCATTATATAATTTTTTTCTTAATGCTTTTGAAATATAGTTTACAAGTGTTGTTTTACCTGAAGCGGATTCGCCCGTTATACCTATAAGACACTGACGCCTTTTATTAACAATAAATTCCTTTACAATTTTAATAAGCATTTGTTCATTTATGGAAAGAATTAAGGGTTGTTTTTGTCTTCTGTCTTCTGAAAGTATATCTTTTAAACCGTCAATTATTCTGAAAGCAATGCCGTTCAAATTTGTTTCTTTGCTTTTATCAATTTCGCGTTCTATTAAAATTTCACCCGGCATATTTTTCTCCAATTTCAATTTTTCTATTAATACAAAATACAATTATAAAATAATTTGTTATTGTATGCAGTAATATTTAATTTTGTTTACATTTTACATTTTGATTTTACTTGAAATAAAGCACTTTAAATATACTTATACAATATATTCGATATTGCAGGCTTTTTCCGTATTTTTAATAAAAGGTACAAAATTTTTCCGTGAAATAAAATATTCTCCGGTATCAGCTTTTGAGAAACTACTGTCAGAAAGTCCTTTAATTGTATTTTCATCAAAGGCAGTGAATACGGATTCATCAAACTTATCGGAAGCAGACTTTGTAATATATGCCAATAAAGGCTCTATTGCATTTTTATATTTATTATTTTCTTTTGCTTCTTCAATCAAAGTATATTGACCGGATTGTGAAAGTGCTGAAGGTCTGTAATGATGAGAGGTTTGCGCGCAGGAAACAACCTCACCGGTTGAATTATTTTGAAGCATATAAAATTCTTTTTGCGGGTAAGAAGCGTAATAAGCCTTCTCAAAATCCCTTGCTATACATCCCGTATGTTTACTGTAAAAAACATCTTTTATATCAGATGGATTTTCCGGATTAAGTTTGTACAAAGTTGCACTTTTTTTATCATTTGTATTTAACTCTTTAATATCACATGTCATTAATGCCTGCTTCCCAAAAGACTGGGTATAATTTGAAATTAATTTATTCATATTTTACACTCCCGGAAGTATTAAAACTCGTAAAAAAAATTTTTGCGTTTTAATTTTAGATATTTCTATAACTTTTTTAATTATTTATATATTTTTTAAGTTTTAGGTATCAATACTGTTAGAAATTTTATTTGCGCCGACTGCACCTAAACCCATTCCTATAATAGAGCCGGCAGGCCCAAAGTATTTAGCTCCTATTGCGCCTAAATAGCCTATGCCTGCAATACTGCTTATATATGTAACAGCAGATTGAACAAGTTCTTTTTTTACATTTTTACCGGAATTTACCTCTTTTGCAAAATGAGCTGCTTCAATCCCCGCTAAAACCATTGCACCGATTTTTGTTGTTCTTGTTAATGCTCTTGCCGTTAATTCACCTATATATGATTTGGTATTATATTTATGAGCATATACGCATTCTGAATTCTTATTCATATTTTTAATTCCGGTTTCAACATCATTCGTTTCAATATTAAAAACTTTATTAACAAATTTACCGAATTTTGTTTCATATAATGTAGTATCTTTACTTACCAGCCATTCTGCAAGTTTAGGAAACGGACTGGTTTTCGTATCTATTAATTTATGTATGGCAGTTCCTCTAAAAAATGAAAAAGGATGCTGTGCTTTTTTATAGTCATAATGATACTCAAACTTATCACCTTGAACCAGCTGCCTGATTGCAGCCCTTGTATCACGCATATCTTCAGGCAGGTTTAATGCTGCAAGTGCAATTAGACCGTATGCAGGAATATTATCTTTTTTTTCTATTTTATCGGGAACACGGTCAATTCTTCTTATTGTAGGAATAATGTTAAGTATTGAACGAAGTTCTTTTGGCGTATTTATACCATTAGTATGTTCAAAGTAATCCTGCTGGATTTTTTCTATTTTTTCAATCCTGACTTTAAAATTATCGGCACATTTTTTAATATCACAATAATCCTGCTTTATATCAGCATATTTATTTGTTTGATTTTTGTATAAAGCCGGACTTACCGGACTCATATAAGTATTTTCTGTCATTTCGCAAAAAATTATACCACCAAGTTACATATTTTTTAATAAATAACTGATATTTTTAATCTAAATGATGTAGCTTTAATTATTAATCTAAAAAGGAAAGTACAAATCTATAAATTTTGCCCAATAAAGGAATTTCATAAGCCGGCTGTTCCTCCTTTTGTCTTTTTACATGTGACTTTATCACTTTCAATATATCTCTATCAGTAACTGTTTCACTATCAAGTTTTTTTAAATCTTCAAACATAGGTAAAACAAATCCAAAACTGTTTTCCTGCGTAATATGAGGTACAACCGAAATATACTGCGAAAATGCTTCTTCCACAGGATTAGAAGGATTATTAAAATCCTCGGATATTAAAGAATGTAATTTTTCTGTTAATGCTTCTTCTTCCTCTTCATTTTCGGCTATTCTATCAATAATTGTAAAAAACGGAGTTTTGGCTATCTGCATAAATGCTTTATCTCCCGGTCTTAATGTTTCCTCATTGATAGATTCCGCGGTAACTTCTATTCCTGTATTAAGGTCTATAACATTTTCGGCATTAAAATTTTGAAATCTTTTAAATAATATTTTTGCATAAGGAGATAACGGCTGAGCTGTTATTCTGCTATTTTTTATATTTTCTTTTTTTGTTAAACGCGAAATTGAATCTGATGACTCTGTTTCATTTCGGAAAACCGGCTGCATTTTTGTTTGATTTTTATTTTTATTTTCTGCCCTAAAAGAGAAATATCCGTTATTTACATTAATATTATTAACTCTCATAAAAATAAATTCCTTTTTGACTTTCCGCTTGGTTTAAATTATAAAAATTTTAAAATTTGATATTAAATTTTAAAATAAAAATAAAAATGTTACATTTTTTAAAAAATATTTTCAAATTTGAACATATTTTTTATATTTTTGCTACTATCATGTGAAATAATAGATATAATAAAGAGGTGTTTAAATTATGAAGGTTGGATTTAATTCATCGCAAAATGTATCGTTTGGTCTTATTAACAGAACATTTTTAAAAAGAGCTCAAGGTGACTTTTCAAATCAAATGAACGTCAGTGTTTGTTGGATACATCAGTTTGGAGATGATATTTTTTTATTCAGACATACATCGATAAAAGATGGAAAAGATACATTTAAAGCAGCGGAAAAATATATGCCTAAAAGCAATATACCGGCAATAAAACGCGGCTTTAAAGACCTTTTTTCTAATTCAAAACAATGATTAATGTCTGTTAGTTATTTCCAAGACTGAAAATTTTATATATTTCTTCGTCGCTTAGTTCTGTTATAACCTTTTCTCCTTCAAATACAGCAAGGTTTACCAGTTCTTTTTTCTGTTTTATCATTTCATCTATTTTTTCTTCAAAAGTTCCTAAAGTTACAAGCCTATGAACCATAACATTTTTATTTTGTCCTATTCTGTAGCTCCGGTCTGTTGCCTGTTCTTCTACGGCAGGATTCCACCAAAGGTCATAGTGTATAACGTTTGTTGCAGAAGTAAGATTTAAACCTGTTCCGCCTGCTTTTAACGATAACAGCATTATTTTCTGCTCGGGATTATTTTCAAACTCCTGCAGCATATTTTGTCTCTGGTTGGTATTTAACGAACCGTGGAAAAATAAAGGAGATATATTTAATTCATTTTGTATAATTGTTGAAAGAATGTTCCCCATTTCTTTATATTGAGTAAAGGCAATGATTTTTTCTCCGTTATCAAGTATTTGAGATAACAGAGATATAAATTTTTCAGTTTTACCCGAAACATCCTTTGTCATTTCACCATATTTAAGATACTGAAAAGGATGATTACAGATTTGCTTTAATGCTGTTATTAGCTTAAAAATAATACCGCGTCTGTTTATTCCTGTTTGGCTTGAAATATCATTCATTAAAGTATTAAGCGTTTTTTCATATAAAGCAGCCTGCGTTTTTGTTAAATAACAATACTCATCAAGCACCATTTTTTCCGGTAAATCATCAATAATAGACTTATCTGTTTTTAAACGTCTTAAAACAAACGGAGATATTGATAATTTAAGTTTATCCGCTTGTTCATACTGTTTAAAACGCTCAATAGGAATTGCATAACATTTTTGAAAATCTCTTATAGAACCTAAGTAGCCTTTATTAATAAAATCAAAAATACTCCAGAGCTCGGTTAACTTATTTTCAACAGGTGTACCTGTCATCGCTATTTTAATATCCGATTTTAAAGACTTAACTGCAATAGTTTGAGAAGTATCGGGATTTTTTATGTTTTGAGCTTCATCAACAATAAGCATGCCCCAGTTTGTCTTTTTTACTTCTTCTATATCAATACGTAAAATAGCAAAAGTAGTAATCAATACATCGGCTTTAAGGTCTAATTGTCTGTCAACCCCGTGATATGCAGCAGCTTTTAATGAGGGGGCAAACATATTCAGTTCTTTTATCCAATTTCCCATTAATGTAGTAGGGCATATTACAAGTACGGGAGCTTTTAATTTTCCTTCCTCCTTGAGTTTTAAAATTAAACTTATAACCTGAATTGTTTTACCCAAGCCCATATCATCGGCAATACAAGAACCAAAACCTTTTGTTGTGTTGGTATAAAGCCACTTCAAACCGCCCATTTGATAAGGTCTTAATTCTCCATTTAAACCCTCAGGTGATGATATTTCAACTGTTTTACCCATATCTTTTACTATATTTGCAAAGGCAGCATCGTAATCAAATTCATAATCGCCAAGGTGCCCTGAAAACGCTGCATGCAGCATTTCCATTCTGCTTATTTTGTCAATTTGCGGATTTTTTAATTTATTTATTATTGCCTGTGCTTCATTCTGGTCAATTAGAATATATTTATTTTTAAATTCTATAATACCGTTTGCACCTTTAATCAGCTGTTCAAATTCTTCAACCGAAATTTTTTCATCACCGATTGCAACCTGAAAAGAAAAATCAAAAATACTTGAAAGATTTACATTGCCGATTTTTCCGTTTAAAATATCTGCTACCTCCTGTTCCCTTGACGTTTTAATTTTTGCATTAATAGAGGCTCTTGGTACAACTATATTTCCGAAATTCGGCGGGAAGTTTATGTTTATTCCTGCTTTATTCAAATAATATGCCGTATGAATCATTAATTTATAAACATCATTCAATGAAAGATATAATTTAAGATTTTCTTCATCCTCAAAAAGTATTTCAAGCTCTTTATAATAACGAATTGCGTAATTTAATTGCTTTTCCGTAATTGAAACCAGATACGTATTTTGATATCCCCAGTTAGTGCCGTCTTTATATATATCTAACAAAGGAAGTGCCGGCTGCTTCTTATTCAATTTTTCATCATTTGCTTTAACTGAAATTGTCAGCTCAAATTTATCTTCTTCTATTTTGTTTATATCAAGCTGAGGACTTACGGGATATTTACCTATATAAATCTCATCCAGCCATTCCGATATAGCCTCGGCTAAATCCAGTGACCTTAAATAACGTTTATTATTTAAAGGTTTCAAAAAATAGATTGAAGATATAATATCTTTAAACCTGTATGCCTTAAATTTTAAAAACATAAATATAATTTCGTTTAAATATTTTTCAATTAAAACATCGGCTATATTCTTAATATTGGAAATTTTTGAAAAATCCAAAGAATAAACTTCATCTGTTGAACTTTGCAAAAGGTCATTTATTGCAAACATTTCATAAGTTATATAAAAGAATTTTTCCGATTTATTAACTTTAGGAAGAAAATAAAGTTTTTCAACAACTTTTTTTACAAACTGAGTTGTAATATTTAAAATTTTAAATGATTCCGTAATTTTAGGATCATCAACAATATAATCAAATCCGGAAAAATATTCCCAAATTAAATCTAGCGGTACAATATAACCTATTTTATCAACTTTTTGACCGTTTTCTTCAATTTCACGAGCTGTAGATGAAAATCTGTACATTGAGCCTTTTTGTTTTAAGTAAAAATCAAAATTATTAGTAGGAGTAACAAATACTTCAAGCTTTGCACCGTTTTTAATTATGTAAAAATCGGTATTTTTAATAACGTGGCTGGAATTTTGAAAAGTAGCAGAAAATTCATCTTCAACTAGCTGATATATGGTGCTTATCATAAGCCTGAAATCTTTTTTTTCACATCCTACGGGATTTTCCGTAAGATTATGGAACATTTCATCTATATTATTTTTTTTGAAAGAAAAAGCAAATTTATTATCTTTAATTGTTTCAGCTGTCATTTTATCCTCAAAACCATTCTATGACAATATTATACACTAAAATATATTTTTCAGCATATAATTGTATCTATTTCCGAATATTATATATTAATTTTTTGAATAAATTTGAATTATTTCTTGTATTGCTTTATCGGCAATATTATAAATTTCATCAAGCTGAGCTTTTTCAAACGGAGCTACTTCTGCCGTTGTTTGAAATTCTATTATTTTAGAAGATTTTGTCATTACAATATTACTGTCAACTTGCGCTGCACAATCTTCGTTATAATCCAAATCCAACTTAATTTCACCATCAACGATACCGACTGATATGGCAGCAATAGGTTCAATTATCGGATTTTCTTCCAATAAACCATTCTTAACCATTTTCTCAAACGCAATATTCATAGCTGCAAAACCGCCGCATATAGAAGCACACCTTGTCCCGCCGTCCGCCTGTATAACATCAGCATCTATTGTTACAGTCCGTTCGCCAAGTTTTTCTAAATTTACACAAGAACGAAGGCTTCTTCCGATAAGCCGTTGAATTTCTTGTGTTCTTCCTGAAATTTTAGTTCTTTCTCTCTGGCAGCGCAGATGGGTTGATGCGGGAAGCAGTGAATATTCAGCAGTCACCCAGCCCCGCGGGTCGTTTTTTTCCATCCATTTCGGCTTGCCTTCTTCAACACTTGCGGTTACTATAACTTTTGTATTGCCAAATTCAATCAATACAGAGCCTAAAGCATTATTTGTATAGTCTTTTGTAATTTTAATACTTCTTAGTTCATTATTTTTTCTGCCGTTTAAACGTTCACTCATGACAAATCCTTTATTAAAAATTATTTTGCCGAGAGATACGCATTAATAGCTTTTGCAGCTCTTTTACCTGCTCCCATTGCATTAATGGCAGTTGAAGCTCCGGTAGGTGCAACATCACCACCCGCAAATACTCCATCTACAGAGGTAGCCCCTGTTTGCTCATCTATCACTATATAACCTTTTTTATCCGTATTTAAATTCATTTTATCTCTTAACATTGAAGCCTGAATTGTAGGATTAGGCCCTGTACCGAGTGCAACAACTACAGTATCGACATCTAAATCAACTGTTTTACCTGTCGGAACAGGTTTTCTTCTGCCTGATTCATCTGCTTCACCGAGTTCCATAATTTCAAATTGCATGCCTGCAACGTAACCATCTTTATTATATATTTCTTTCGGAGCATACAAGAATTTAAATATAACACCTTCTTCTTTTGCGTGGCGTATTTCTTCAAGACGTGCAGGAAGCTCGGCTTCTGTTCTTCTATATGCTATATACACTTCTTTAAAGCCTATTCTTACGGCAACTCTTGCAGCATCCATAGCAACGTTCCCGCCGCCTATTATTGCGGCTTTTTCACCAACTCTTACAGGTGTCGGAGTTTCTTCCAAATTTGCCTGCATCAAGTTTATGCGGGTTAAAAATTCATTTGCACTGTAAACACCGTTAAGGTTTTCACCGGGTATTCCCATCATTTTAGGCAAACCTGCACCTGAACCTATAACAACGGCATCAAAACCATCTTCTTCAAGCTGTTTAATTGTTATTGATTTACCGACAACAACATTTGTTACAAATTTAACCCCCATATCTTTCAAATTTTTGATTTCTTTATCAAGAAAAGTTCGAGGAAGTCTGAAAGGAGGAATACCATACCTTAATACACCGCCAAGTTTATGAAGTGCTTCAAAAACAACAACTTCATGACCTGCACGTCTTAAATCGGCAGCAGCAGTGATACCGGCACAACCCGAACCAACTATAGCAACTCTTTTCCCTGATTCTTTAATTTTTTCTATTTTTACATTTGTTGCATCACCTACAAAACGTTCAAGAGCCCCTATTGCAACTGCTTCACCTTTTATGCCCAGTACGCATTTGCCTTCACACTGACGCTCCTGCGGGCAAACTCTGCCGCATACGGAAGGTAAAAGACTTGATTCACGTATAATTTCTCCTGCTTTTTCTATATTACCTTCTTTCAGCTCGTGAATAAATGAGGGAATATTGATATTTACGGGACATCCTTCTACGCATCTTGGTTTTTTACAATTTAAACAACGAGATGCCTCTAATTTTGCCTGTTCTTCGGTTAAATTTGATTCTACCGCTTCAAAATTGGTTCTTCTTACCAACGGGTCTTGTTCATGCTGTTTTTGTCTTACTGCCATATTATAATCCTTTTTGTTCACCGTATATTATACTATAAAACAATTTAAATTAATATATTAGGCAAATATATTTTTAGGTTTAAAATTAGCCGTTTTATTCAATTTATAATAAGCGGAATAATTGCTAATATTATTGAATTACAGGGGGTATTTGATATTTTATGCTTATTTTATGATTTTAATGTTACAGAAAAGGGAGTGAAATATAATGAATAAATTATTCTTAATAGGTGCCTTAGCCGGTATAGGTTTTGGTCTTTTTAAATTTATGAAAAAAAGTGATAAATCTCAAATCACTCAGGAAGCACCGGCACAAGTATAACAAATAGTCAAAAAGCTGCTTTAAAAGCAGCTTTTTATTTATCAGCTTAAATGAGCTTAATTTTCCAATTTATCAATACGGGTTTTTGCGTATTCTATTCTTTCTGTCGAACCTATCTCACTGCCATTTGTCATTTCAATATACCTTTTATAATTATTTAAGGCATTTTGAGTTTCTCCGAGATTATCAAAAGCTGCTCCAAGATAGAAATAAGCATCTTTATAATTTCTGTTCAGCTCAAGACATCTGTATAATGTTGCGGTAGAAGCAGCATAGTTATTTTGCGCAATTAATATTAAGGATTTATAATAATATAAATCAGCAGATTTTTTATCTGTTTCTATTGCTGTATTTACAAGTCTTAAAGCTTCATCATAATTTTGAGCCTCAATCGCATCAAGAATTTGAGCAGTATATTGATTTGCTTCCGTTTTATTAATTAAATCCATTAAATCTTGAGCTGTTTTATTATTTTTATCTAATTTTAAAGAATCATTTGCATAACGTCTTGCAGTTTCTATATCTTTTTCCTGTAGATAAATATAACCAAAGGCGCAATAAACATCAGAATTATCCTTATATAAAGACATGGCTTTATTCAAATAATCAAAAGTTTTTTGCTTATTTCCCATTAAATAGTTTGTTCTTGCCTGAGTCAAAATAACATATAAAGATTCGGGATTTGCACTTTCTAAAACTTCAAGTGCCTGTTCATATAATTCGCTTGCAATAAGGCTGTTTGCTTCTTTTACCGGTTCATCGGATAATTTAGCCAGCATTACATTATATTTTGCTGCATCACTATTATCATCGGCTTTATCACGAGCCAGACTCAAAGTATCATAAGCTTCTTTAATTTTGCCTTCCCGTTTATAAAGCTCTGACATGTATATATACCCGTTTGGATTTTGTTCATATTTTTTCATTAATTTTGCGGCATATATTTTTGCATCAGCAAAATCATCATTTTTTAGCAGTAATTCTGTAATTGAAACATAAGCATCTTCTAATTCACTTGAATTTTTTACACCGTACAATCTTTTTAACATTTCTTTATCATCAATTTTTTTTGAAGCTAATAAACGATACAATCCATATCTGGATTCATCATCATCAGAATCAATTTCAAGCACTTTAGTATATTGCTCTATTGCTTCTTTCGGTTCATTTTGCATAATATGATAAATAGCTTTTATTTTTCTTACTTCAACATCGTAAGGATTTTTTGCCAATATTTTATCGCATACATTCATTGCCTTCACAGGATCCTGATTGGAATCAAAAATAAGTTCTATTGTTTTTTTAGTAAGTAAAACATTATTTGATTTATCAGCACCTGCAACAGCATAATCAATAGCGTCATCTTCTCCTGTTATCAATGCCATAACTGCCATATTTAAATATAAACCGCCGTCTTTATGCAAAATTCTTTTGTAAGAATAAAATAACTTTTTTATAGCAGAATATGTCTCGCTTGAAAGTTTATTATTTTTTTGTAAATTGTACAGATAAACATAATTATCAAGAGCCGGTTCATATTGTTTTAATTTTATATATAAATCCGATAAAAGGGCATATAAAACATAATTATCGGGTTCTTTGTATATTTTTGCCTGAAGTTCTTTTATTGCCGGTTCTGTCATTTCATCGTCATATTTGTTGTTTAAATAGAAGGACTTCATCTTGTAATTGGAAGATTGTATTGCAGAACGGGTTTTAGATGAATAAGCCGGATTATAAACAATTGCATCCGCTGCAAACACTCCCGTTCCGACTAATATTAACAAAAACAAAATACTATTCTTAATACTCATAAACTAGCCCTCTTTTTCTTATATAATAACCTAAATATTACTAATTGGCAAACAAATGTGACAGCATAACATAAAGTAAATAACCGGACTGTTTATACAAGGATAAGTGTTATATATTAAAGTTTCCTCTTGCTCACGATAAACGGCATTCCACGGTGAAACCTCATCGGTTCCACCGTGTCAGCCTCTGTTCGCAAGCCGCACATTCAACCCAAGAGCCGCAAACTCTCTTACGCTCAAACAGTGTGGCTCTTTCATTTTAATTCTTGAAAATCCTGAAAAGCAGATGTGTTACTTTAAAAGGGTGCAAAACTTAGGTAAAATCCATGATTTTGATGTCGAATATGTTACCCCCCCCTGAAATTTTAAATATCAAAAACGGCAAATGCCAATACAAAGACTGTAAATGTCATAAAGCTAAAAAGAAAAACCATAAGTTCTTAAATAGAATTAAATACTACTTCAAAAACTTATCACCCCATGACCTTTAAAAGTTAAACACCATGCCAGCTTCCCCGAAAACTACCAAGAAAAATCCGTAGCAAAAAGTCCTGAAAAATATACATTTAAACATAAAAAATAAGAAAGCACTTTTATGGCACTTCATAAAAAACGCGCCTGGAGGGATTCGAACCCCCGACCTCTTCGTTCGTAGCGAAACGCTCTATCCAGCTGAGCCACAGGCGCATTTATTATTCTATTTAATTGTCATTTTACAAATACAGTATATTTTCTCTATTTATATTACATCATAAATTTATATTTACAAGTTTTTGTACCAATTTATAAAATATTGTATTAAATTTAATAATATTTCATAAATAGCTGTTTTTTTCTGATTTAAATGCTATAATAGTAGTAATTAATTTTTTATTAAGCAAAAGGACAAATAAATGGCTTATTCACACGGAACATTGGAAAGCGAAATATTAAATGCGGTATGGACACTTGAAGAAAACGGAATGAATACAAAAGATATTTCCGTAAATGAAGTTTTAAACCAAATTAATAATAACGGTTCTATAAGAGCTTACACAACAATTAAAACAGTTATGGACAGATTGGTTGATAAAAATTTGCTGCAACGTGAAAAATTTGGGAAAAAATTTTGTTATAAATCTTTAAAATCACGTGAAAAAATGGCAGAATCTGCAATTAATAAACTTGCTCTGCAATATTTTAATAATGATATGCGATTGTTTTTAAGAGCTTTAGAAAAACAATGTCTAAGTCTAAAAATATAGATTTTTCTGCTGAAAGAAAATTCGTATCTAAACTTTATATAGCCGTATTGACGGAAAAAATGAGTGTACGTGAAGCTTTATTACAGTTTCCCAAAAATTGCGAGGATAAAAGTATTATTGCAGCTTGGCATGCTCTTTGTCATCTTGAGGCAGATGAAGATATAAGAAAAAAAGATGAATTATATGCAAAAGAGCAGGATGAATATATTGAATATATTGCATTTACTTTGGATAAGGGAGCGGAGTTAGCCCAAAATATAATAAACTCATATCTGCCGTATCATGATGATGCACTTACTCCTTCAAATAACAACGTTAATGGAATAATTCATCAGCTTAAAAAATTTTTATGCGATTAATTCTTAAAATATAACTACTATTGCATACACAATAAAATATAACAGAAATAAAATTTTTATAAGTTTATCTTTTTCTAAGTAAATTATCGGATCATCATCAATTTTTGAGGTATTAACAAGTAAAAGCAATCGATATACAATCAGTGTAAAAGGAATTACGGTAAAATATAAATATTGACTTCCCGTTTTTAGTATTGTCTGTTCATCAAGTACATAAGTAATATAAAAAGATATTGATAAAATAGCATTTATCAGAATAAATTGATTTATTGTATTAATATCAATTTTAGACATTGATGTTCTTAAATTTGACGAATAATCCCGTAATTGTATTTCTAAACGGCGTTTTATACCGGTAAAAAAATTAGAAATAAAAAACGTCATTAAAATAACCAGAGCAGAAGGCATTACTTTTATTACGCAGCAGCCTGCAATTATTCTTATTATAAAGCCAAGAGCTATACAAGCAGAATCTATTAATATAATTTTTTTCAGCCATAATGAATAAAATATGTTTAATACAAGGTATGAATATATTGATATCAAACAAAAAACATTAATATTATAAGCTGATAAAGAGCTTAACATAAGCAGTATAAAAAACATAAGAACTGCAAAAGGTTTTGTAATTTTTCCGGACGCTATAGGACGTCTGCTTTTTACCGGATGTTTTTCGTCTTCTTCTATATCAATTAAATCGTTTAGTATATATACTGAAGATGAAATCAAACAAAACGAAATAAACATTAATAAACATTTATAACAAAAAATCAAATTAATAAAATTGTGTGAAAATATAAGAGGTATAAATACCACCAAATTTTTTATATAGTGGTTTACTTTTAAAGTTTTAAATATTGATTTTAACATTTCTGTTTTAATAGGCATACATATCAATTATTTAATAATATATAATATAAAATTTTCCCGTGTAAAAATCAATTAATTTTGGAGCTATTAACAAAATAATGGAATTGACTCTTAAAGGCTTGTATTTTTTATAATATAATTTTCTAAGAAAGGAATTAAAATGGAATATTTTATAACGGGAATCGATACGGATATAGGAAAAACCTTTGTAACAAAGGGTTTAGCATTAGCTTTTAATAATCAAGGGAAAAAGACCGGAGTTTTTAAGCCACTACAGTCAGGGGCAATAAAAACAGCCAATGGCAATTTAGCACCTGACCTTGAAGCTGTTAAAGCCGTTTCAAAAAATATAAATACAAAATGCTCTTATCTGCTTGAAGGTGAAGTTTCTCCCGCACTTGCTGCAAGACTCGGCGGAGTAAAAATTGATATAAATAAAATAAAAAACGATTTTGCTCAATTTTCATCTTTGAATGATGTTACTCTTGTTGAGGGCGCAGGCGGAATTTTAGCACCTGTTTGTGATGACATGCTCTGTGCCGATTTAATAAAGCAGCTTGAAATTCCGATAATAATAGTAACAGTACCGTTTTTAGGAAGATTAAATCATACTCTTTTAACTATTTATTATGCAAAGACAAACAATTTAAAAATAAAAGGATTAATTATAAATAAAATTCCAGATAATACAAAAGATTTAGCCGTTAAAAATTTTATTGATGAGCTTAAAATGTATATGGATATTCCTATTTTAGGTAAAATAAAAGATTGTGGGAAAAATATAAGCTATAATGAAAGTATATTTAATATTATTGCCGAAACAATCAGTTAAAACTCCTATTTTGGATTGATATTTTTTAATCTGTCCGTAAAATTATATCAGGAGATTTGATTTGTCACATAACTATAACAGAGATTTATATAAAATTTTAGAAATTGATTATAATGCTGAAACTGCTGAGATTAAAGCTGCATACAGAAGACTTGTCAGACTTTATCATCCTGATGTTGCAGGAAAAAATTCCGATGAAGAAAAATTTAAAGAAATTCAAGAGGCTTATGAAGTATTGTCAAATTCGGATAAAAGACAAAAATACGATATTGTCCACGGTTTTTATAAAGAGAAATTGAAAAAAAATTTTGAAAAAAATAAAGAAGAAAATAAAAAAAACTATAGCGAATTTATAAAACAAACCAAAACAAAAATTAATAATGAAATAAAACAGGAAAAGAAAGAATCGTTTTCACAATCCATAAATGAAGCATTAGACAGTTTGTTTCATACTCAAAATAAACGAAATGAAAAATCACAGACAAAATCATCACCTTTACCTGCTGACGGAGAAGATATAAGAACTGATGTTTCAATTTCGCCGATAGAAGCAATTGAAGGAGCAATAAGGAAAGTTAATATTCTCCATACCGAATCTTGCCCGACTTGCAGCGGCAGAAGATTTCTTAACGGTGAACAATGTTCTGTATGTAACGGAACAGGACAAATTCAAAGCCAAAAAAAGATTACCGTAAAAATTCCAAAAGGGGTAAAGCAAGGCTCAAAAGTCAGAATAAGAAAAGAAGGAAATAAAGGTCAAAACGGCGGTGAAAACGGTGATTTATATTTAATAATAAATATAAAAAAAGATAAATATACAGATACAGACGGTACCGATATATTAATTAATCTTCCTGTTACACCTTTTGAAGCTGCTCTCGGAGCTGATATTCCGCTTGAAATTTTAAATAAAAAAATAACCGTTAAATTACCTCCATTAACTTCTTCCGGTCAAAAATTAAGAATTTCAAGACTTGATGAGGATAATAAAAATAAAGCTCGAAAAGGTGATATTATTATAACCGTTATAATAAAAATGCCCGTAAAACTCTCAGAAGAAGAAAAGCTGCTTTATGAAAAATTAAAAAACTGCTCTAAATTTGATATAAGAAAAGATTTTAAAAATGCGGAATAAAGTTTTAATTAAAGAAATTTTTAAATCAATACAGGGTGAAGGTCTTTATATTGGTACAAATCAGTTATTTATAAGATTTTCTCATTGCAATCTGCACTGTGAGTACTGTGATACTGATTTTATTACTGATTTAAAAGAATATAACGCAACGGAACTTTCTTCTTTTGTAAATAATATCAAAGACATACATTCTATAAGTTTAACAGGCGGAGAACCTTTAATGGAAGCAGATTTTTTAACGGAATTTCTTCCGCTTGTCAATCATAAAATATATTTGGAAACAAACGGAACTCTTTTTTTCGATTTAAAAAAGATAATAAACTATGTAGATATTATAGCAATGGATATAAAACTTGAATCAAGTTCTAAAAACGGTGATTTATTTGACATACATGAAAAATTTATAAATACGGCAAAAGAAAAAGAATTATTTGTAAAGGTTGTTTTTGATGAGAATATAAAAGAGGAGGAAATTATTAAATGTACAGCACTTACAAAAAAGTATTCCGTTCCTCTTATTATACAGCCGAAAATGAACGGCGAAAATTTAGAACTTAGAACTGACTTTATAAATAAAGTTTTTTATCGATTTATAAATTTATATTCTCAAACCAGATTAATTCCGCAGGTACATAAATTTATGAATATAAGATAAATTATTAAAGGCAATTAATTTGCTATATATAAGAATTTGTATTATTATCAGGTTATAAAATTATAGAGGATTTAATTATGGCAAGAATTATCAGACCAACATGGGCAATCAGATGTGTACAATCAGGCTGTAAATGTCTGTTTGAAGTTGCGCAGCTTGAAGAAGGGAAGCAGCAGGAAGTAGTCTGCCCGAATTGCGGTGAACATTATGTTTATCCCGTTCCTGAATCAGCACAAAAAGATTAATGTTTTTTAATAATACAAAATTAAGATATAATCGTTTCAGCGATTATTTAAGAGCTTTATACGGCGTAAAAGTATATAAAGTAACTCTTGATGCAGGTTTTACCTGTCCTAATCGTGACGGAACAATTTCAAATGAAGGCTGTATATTTTGTGATGGCGGCGGTAGTTTTTCGCAGCTTTATCCGCATAATATTTCAATTAAAGAACAGTTAGATTTAGGAATAGCACTTTCTAAAGAAAAGTATAAAGCAAAAAAATTTTTGGCTTATTTTCAGGCATATTCCAATACATATAAACCGGTTAAAGAACTTCAAAAAATATATAATGAGGCATTAAATCACGAAGAAGTCATAGGCATGAATATAGGTACACGCCCTGATTGTGTTGATGCCGCAAAGCTTGATTTGATAGGAAATTATGCAAAAGATTATTGTGTTTGGCTTGAATACGGACTTCAGAGCATCCATGAAAAGTCATTAAAATTTATAAACCGAGGACATTCTTTTGAAACTTTTGTTAAAGCACTTCAAGAAACTCAAAAACGAAATATAAATGTTTGTGTACATGTAATTTTAGGACTCCCGAATGAAACAAGAAGTGAAATGCTCCAGACTGCAAAAGTTTTAGGTGAATTAGGTGTAAACGGAGTAAAAATTCATCTGTTATGCGTTCTTCAAAATACACGGCTTACAAAATTATATTTTCAGGGCAAAATCCCAATGATGGAGGAAGATGAATATGTTGAAACGGCATGTGATTTTTTGGAACTGCTTCCTCCTTCCGTTACAATTCACCGTTTAGCAGGAAACGGGTTAAAACCAAATATGCTTGCACCTGCCTGGCTTAGTAAGAAATTTGTAGTATTAAATAAAATAGATAACTTGCTTAAACAGCGAAACTCTTATCAGGGAGCGAAATTGTATATGCCGGAATATTTAGTTAATAAAGTTTATAATTAATCTTTTAACGGCTTGTCAGGGGATATATTAATTTAATAAAAAACAAATATGAAAATCTATGAACTTGTTGCAGCCGAAAAACAAACCACCGGCTATGCCGGTGGTCATGGATTTTTGAAAGACTTTTACGATGTTATTACATCATGCCGCCCATACCGCCCATATCAGGCATTTGTGGCATTGGAGCTTTCTTTTCGGGTATTTCTACAACGGCAGCTTCTGTTGTTAATAACATACCCGCTACCGATACGGCATTTTGAAGCGCACTTCTTGTAACTTTTGCAGGGTCAACAATTCCGGATTTTATCATATCGACATATTTGTCATTCATAGCATCATAGCCTTCATTAGTCGGAAGCTTTTTAACTGCTTCTACTACAACTTCACCTTTCATGCCTGCGTTATCGGCAATTTGTTTCAAAGGAATATATAAAGAATCAAGTAAAATTCTGTATCCTACTTTTTCATCGTCAGTTCCGAAAGAAACGTTATTAATTGATTTTTCCAAGTCCTGCATTACTCTTAATAATGCAACACCGCCGCCCGGTACTATACCTTCTTCTTTTGCTGCTCTTGTAGCATTAAGTGCATCTTCAATTCTTAATTTTCTTTCTTTTAATTCAACTTCGCTTGCAGCACCTACTTCAATTACAGCAACACCGCCGGATAATTTAGCAAGTCTTTCCTGTAATTTTTCCTTATCATATTCGCTATCAGATGTTTCAATTTGACGTTTAATCAATTTAATTCTATCTTCAATCTGACGTTTTGTTTTATCATCCACAACGATAGTTGTATCATCTTTTGTAACGGTGACACGTTTTGCCTGACCTAACATTTGAACTGTTACGTTTTCAAGTTTAATGCCGAGTTCTTCGGTAAACATTTGACCGCCGGTCATAATAGCTATATCTTCAAGCATAGCTTTTCTTCTGTCACCAAATCCGGGAGCTTTTACCGCAACTGCTCTTAAAACTTTTCTCATAGTATTTACTACAAGTGTTGCAAGAGCTTCACCTTCAACATCTTCAGCAATAATTAACAAGGAACGTCCGTCACGTGCTACTTGTTCAAGAACGGGAACCAAATCCGCAATTAAATTGATTTTTTTATTTACGCAAAGTACGTAAGCATCTTCTAAAACAGCTTCCATTCTTTCTGCATCAGTAACAAAGTAAGGTGAAATATAACCTTTATCAAACTGCATACCTTCAACAACTTTAAGGTTTGTACCTGTTGATTTTGATTCTTCAACAGTTATAACACCGTCGTGTCCTACTTTTTCCATAGCTTCAGCTACTAATTTACCGATTTCTTCATTATTTCCGGAAGAAATAGTTGCAACCTGAGCCAATTTTTCTTTTGAATCGACGCTCTGTGCCATTTTTTTAATTGTTTCAAGAGCAACATTAACCGCTTTATCCATACCTCTTTTCATACACATAGGATTAGCACCAGCGGTTAAATTTCTTACACCTTCTTTTACTATAGCTTGAGCTAAAACAGAAGCTGTAGTTGTTCCGTCACCTGCAACATCATTTGTTTTAGACGAAACTTCTTTTAATAATTGAGCTCCCGAATTTTCCATAGGATCTTCAAGCTCAATTTCTTTAGCAATAGTAACACCATCGTTAACTATTTGAGGTGTACCGAATTTTTTTTCCAATATTACGTTGCGTCCTTTTGGACCTAATGTAACTTTTACGGCATCAGCAACCGCATCAATGCCTTTTATAAGACCTTTACGGGCATCTTCATCAAATATAATTCTTTTAGCCATTTTATTTTTCTCCCTATTTTATTATTTTTCTATTACACCTAATACATCGGATACTGACATGATTTTCAAATCCTGTTTTTCTATTTTTACATCAGTTCCTGCATATTTTGCAAATAAAACAATTTCGCCTACTTTAACATCCATAGGATCTCTGTCGCCTTTTTCATTTATTTTGCCTTCACCTACAGCTATTACTTCGCCTTTTTGTGATTTTTCTTTCGCGCTGTCGGGAATAAAAATTCCGCCTGATGTTTGTTCTGCATCTTCAATTACACGAATAACAATTTTGTCGCCTAATGGTCTGATTGTCATGTTAATTCCTCCTTTTACTAACCACAACTTATCTTTTATATTTATACAATCTTTTTTTTATTTTCTTTTAAATATTAATGAAAAATTAATTATTTATAAAATTTATAAAGTATAAATATATTTAACTTATAACATAAAAATAAAATTAAGTTTATAATTACTCATCAATATATAATTCGTCCAAATTATGCAAAACTCCGCCTAAAGGTGTGGGATGCAGATTTTTTATTCTGTTTCTTACTGCCGTTATGGATAAAGGCGAATAAAGATATATAAAAGGACGTTTATCATAAACTATCTGCTGATATTTATCATAGATTGCTTTACGCTTATTGTAATCAAGTTCAAGTGCACCCTGTTCCATAATTTCATCAAGTTCTTTTTCCCATGGCAAAACGGTATCATTTTTATCCCCGGCAAAGCGCATATTAAATAAATGTAAATGACCTTTTGAATACCATACGTTTTTTCCGCCGTGAGGTTCTATAGGACTTCCTGTTAATACCATTATTACCATATCCCAATCAGATGTTGTTGTAATTTTACTTACCAGTGAATTAAATTCAATGGGTTTAAAATTAACTTTTATTCCAAGCTGCCTTAAATCTTCTTTAACCATAACACCGCAGGTTTCGCGTTCTGTCTGCCCCGCATTTGTGTATAGGTCAAATTCTACGGGATTATTGTCTTTATCATGCAAAATACCCTCTTTATCAATATAAAAGCCTGATTGTGATAAAAGTTCTTTTGAATATTCTATATTTTGTTCATGACCTGAGGCTAAATTCTCATTTAAATATATCGAAGATAATGATTCTGCCGTAAATAAAGGCTTTGCTGCTCCATTAGCTACATTATTTACCATTGCGGTTCTATCTATTGCATAATCAATTGCCGTTCTGAAATTTAAATCATTAAACCATTTTTGTTTTATCGGATTTACATAATATTTTCCGTGCTTATTTTTTCTTGTATTCAGATTAAATGCCAGAAACATAGTGCTTGTTACGGAACCAAGATTATATAATTTAAAATCCGATTTTTTTTCTTTTGCCTTAAATCTTGATAAATCCTTACCTCCTACAGATATGAAGTCGAGTTCTCCCGCTTCAAATTTGAGCATTTCATTATTTAAATCACCTACAATCAAAATAACATATTTATCTATATATGGAAGCAGATTTTTATTGTCATCAATTGCATAATAATTCGGATTACGTTTCAAAACAACTCTTTGAGCAGGCACATATTCTTCAAGTATAAAAGCTCCCGAGGAAACAATGGTTTTGGGATTAACCGTTGTATTCATAAAAGAATTAAAATAACGTTTTCCTTTTTGTACAACGCTTTTAAATATATGTTCCGGTGCTACCTGAATACCTATAAGCCTTTGAAAAGGCGCAAAGGGCTTTTTAATTTTAAATTCAACGGTATATTTATCTTTTTTTTCTATTGTAGGGTATTCTCCTTCTATCAACAAGGAATCTCGCAGGGAAGTATTACCAAAACCCGGTAGAATAATCTCATTCCAGGTAAAAATTACATCATCTGCGGTTATTTCTTTTCCATCCGTCCATTTTACCCCATGTCTTAATTTAACCGTAAATGTTTTAAGGTCTTTAGAAACAATCATTTCTTTTGCTAATAAAGGAATAACTTCTCCTGTATCGGGATCGGAGGTAAAAAGAGAATCATACATTAAATCAGCAACCATTGAAGATGTTGTATCCTTTGATTCCCAGGGGTTAAAAGTTTTAGGACCTTCTCCTATCGCAGAAACCACTATTTGACCGCCGTATTTTCCCGGGTTTGAACGTGATAATCGATAATCAATTCCGTTAATATATGTATTTGCATAAGGTTTATAATCCGATTTTACTTTCTGCTGCTCATTTTTTTGTGGTAAATCAATCTTTTTTACCGAAGTTTCTTCCCTGTCAATTCTAAAACATGAACATAATATGAATATTAAAACAACAGATATAAAAATTATTTTCTTTATTTTTTTCATAAATAAAGATTATCACGATTATATTAAAATTGAAAATTACCTTATAATACTATACAAAACGTGAGTAAAAATCTTGTTTTTACTCACGTTCCAAATTTAAATAATTTACTTTATTTTTAAAAATTACCGCATTTCGGACATATCTTCAATATGTTCGGTTTTTGAACCGTCAGGATGTGTTGTTATAGTTTTTATCATATTATTTTCCAGATGAAAAACCTGTTCTATTGTTTTTTCTTTTTTTCCGTCCGGGTATGTAACTATAGTTTCGGTTATATCTTCATCTTTATTATGAGAAACAAACATTTCCTGTATTCTTCCGTCTTGGAAACGTTTTGTAATTTTATGTTTTCCTTTATCCAATTTTTCATAATCTTCTTCAATTCGTTCCATAGTTCCGTCTTTAAGCTGTTTATCAATTGTTCTGTGACGTTTTCCTTCACCTGTTTTTTTCTCTGTAAATTTATAAATTCTGCCGTGCATATTTGTATGAGTTATAGTTCTTGTACCGTCTTCAAAAGTTTCTTCAACCGATTTATCGCTTCCGCCGTCAGGATTTTTATGTATTCTGGTAATTTTATTGCCTTCATAAATCTCTTGTTCTTCCGTTCCATCGTTATATTTTTTATTTACAACTTTGTTTCCGTTTTTGTCGATTGTTGTTTCTTCTGTTATTTCTTCTTCATATCCGTCAGGATGTTTATATGTTCTTATAATTTTGTTTCCTTTATAAACTTCTTTTTCAATCATACCGTTTTTAAAATTCTTAGTAACTACTTTATTGCCATTTTTATCTTTAGAGGTTGTTTCCGTATAATTTTTTGTTTCTGCCGTAATAACAGACTTGTTATCTGTTGAGTTATCTTTAGTACAGCCTGTAAAAATGCATATTGTTGAAATTAACATCAATGCCAAAATAATTTTTTTCATATTTTCTCCTTTTTTATAACTAAAACAGCTAAATAAAAATATGATATATTGTAGCATATTTTTATTTACCGTCAATCAAGTGTGACGGTTCATCACAACATATTTTCAGGTTTAAAAAATATATAATTAAAATTTAATTGTAAACAATATTAAAAAACATATTGAAAAATAGCAAAAAATTGTTTTATGATTTTTGGTATATATATAGATAAACGGAAAATTGTCATGAATATTTTATCGTCATATATATCGCCGAACAAACAGACTCCTCCCTCGCATAGTGTGCAGTTTGACAGTTACAAAACGCAAAAGTTTCCAAACCATACACACAAGGTAATGCGAAATCCAAATTCAATAACAAAAACTACGCTCTGGTACGTTAATGACATACATTGTCAGATTCCGAAAACAGAGCGTTTAGTTTCTGCGGCCCAGCAAACAGGAATTACGGCAAGAGAGAACGGAGCGGATTTTTTAAAGTTGTGTTCGGGTGATACTTTTATCGGTTCCGATGAAAAAAGAAATACAGCAATAGCAGGTTTCTTTAATATAGCAGGGATACATGCTCAAGCTCCCGGTAATCACGAATTTGATATTACAGCTTCAAAATGTGCCGAATTACTTAAAAATGCAGATACTAAAATATTAGGCATGAATATGAATTTCCCTGATGATGATAAAGGTTTATCAAAAAAAGTTATGCGCTCCGTCATTCATATCGGTGAAAACGGAGAAAAATACGGATTAATAGGTGTTCAACCCTCCGATATAAATGAAAGATTAAAGAAAAAAGAAGTATTGGAAGGTATTACAATAGATAATAAACAGCAGACTATTCAAAAATTGCAAGAGGAAGTCCAACAGTTACAAAAACAGGGAGTAAATAAAATTTTTCTGCTTTCGCATCAGGGAAATACCGTAGAAAAAGAAATAGCTCAAACAGTTTCAGGTATTGATGTAATTCTTGGCGGTCATTCCCATGATTTAATAGAAGGAGTTAAAGACGGAAAAAATCTTTTATATTCCCCTGTTGGTGAACCTGTTATTATTACTCAGGCAGGACGCGACGGAAATAATTTCGGTATTTTAAATCTTGAATTTGATGATAAAGGCAGAATTACTTACGTTCAAAATAATATAATGGACACAAATTCATATTCGCCTAATATGGTTATGTCTAAAACAATAAATTCTATTTTAGGCGAATCTCCCGTAATAGGTGAATTAATATTACGTGATAAACTTCCTAAAAATGCACTTTTGGAAGAAAACCCATGCGCCGATTTTGTTGCCGATGCTATAAAAACAAATATGAATGCAGATATAGTATTAATAAATTCGGCTAATTTCAGAGGGAGTATAAATACGGGTAAAATTACGGAACGTGATATTTCAAGTATTTTCCCGTTTTCAAATAAATTATTAAAAGTAAAACTTAACGAAAAAGACCTTGTCGATGCAGTCAATGCATGCGGTAAATCGTTAATTGCAACAAACTCAAAACCGGGGCTTTTACAGGTATCAGGACTGACTTATAAACTTGATAAAGAAGGCTGCTTAACAGAAATGATATATACAGATAAGCAGGGTTTAAAAAGAAATATTGATGTTAATAATCCTGACCCGAATAAAACTTACACTGCTGTTTATGATGAATTTTTAGTTGAGGGCGGAGATAATTTAGGTATGCTAAAACGCGAGGATAAGGATATTATTGAACGCTTTAATTACGATAAAGATAAAGTTACAATAGATTATATAAAAACTTTAAAGCATCCTTTTGAAATAAAAAAAGATAACAGAATTATGATTGTATAAATTTTCATTTTATTAAAATAAAAAAAGCGGAATTTTAATAAATTCCGCAAAAATACTACGTAAATATAATTTTATAATTCTAATCGCAGTAGCAATTTGAATCTTCTGCAGCCCAACCTGCAGCAACACAAATACAATAAAAAGTTCTTCTTATGTAATAATCATCAGTATTACGACCAGATATATAGATAGGCATACAACTCATAGAACCCAAAGAGTTTATATGGGTATCCCAGTAAACGTAACCTCTTCCATAATTATAGTAGCCACTTTCGGATAAAAAATATTTATTATTATCTTCAATTATCTCATCAAAATATGAAATAATTTCTTTTTCTGACAGCCCTTCAATTACATTATAATTCATTGTTAGTTTCCTTTAAATTTGTTATTTCCCCAAAATATCTGTTATATTTTAAATTAATTTCTCTATGAAATCCTGAAAAAGGTGTAAATGTTAATTCTTCAAAATAAATTTCTTTTTTATAAACAATCCAATCAACTCGGACAAAATTAAAATATTTGGTAAGTTTTATGGATAATACAAGTGCTTTATTAATTAAATTATCTTTCGGACGGTTTATGTTTATATCTCCGGGGGAAAAAGTATCATTAATAATATTTAATTGCTCATCGTATAATGTTGTTTTATTATCTGTTCCTTCTTCTATTCTTATTATAAGTTTTGGAATTCCGCTAAAACAAAATATCTGTATTTCTTCTGTATTTTTATTAATATCATTTCTTAAAAGAGGTTCAATTAATATTTTCGGTTTAATACCTCTATATTGCATTTCAAACCCGCCCCAAATCCAAAATTCCTGTTCCAGCCAGCCCGTAATGTTACGTCGCGTTATTTCAACCAATCGTTTGTTTTTAAGATATTCTTCTTTATCTTTAATAATGTAATGCCATTTGCCTTTCGGGAAGTTTATCAAAGTCTATTTTATCAAAGAGTGGAGAGTTAAGAGTTGAGAGTGAAAAATTTAAATTATTGCTCCTAACTCCACTCTCCTCAATCCTAACTACTTGAAGTACAGGTTTTAAGTATTCAGCCCCTATTCTCTCTCTTACATAATCTCTTACTTTTACTTTATCCGTGCAATCACGCATTAGAGGAGTAATACCATACAACTTAATCCATTGAATTTTCTGATTAAAGGTTTTTAATTTTTTCTTATTTATTTTATAGCTCAAATCTCCGCTCTTAAAACTCCACTCTTTTAAAAGCGTCAGTTCCTCACCCGTTCTTAACTTAAACAGTTTTGCTAAGTAACGTGGATACTCGAAATAAGTAACAATTATTAACATGAGTTATCAAAAACTAATAACAGACGGAATAAAAAGACTTAGGCAAAAAATTCAATTAACTCAAGAAGAATTTGCGGGTAAAATAAATATGAGTGTTCAAGGGTACAGAAATATTGAACATAACAAATATTTACCGACAGGTGAAACAATTGATAAAATCTGCGAAGTTTTCAATACATCTCCTGTTGAGCTTTTACTTCCCGATAAGCAGGAAAATTTATCAGATATACAACAAATAATAAATTTAAAACTTCAAAACTGCCAGCTTGAAAAACTCATTAGGATTAATTCTATGATTGATTTAATGTAATTATTTATCTGATATTTCAAAAATTTTTCGTAATATTCCGTTGTGTTTTTCTAAAAGTTCCGTTGCTTTATCTTCGCTGATTTTATATTTTAATTGCAGGATTGTTTCTTTTATTTTGTAATTATTATTTTCTAAAGCTTGTTTAGCTTGTTCATAAGGAACTTCAGTTATTTCAGATACTATTCTTATTGCTCTATCTTTTAATTTAATATTTACGGGGTTAACATCAACCATGAAATTTTTATAGGTTTTTCCTATTTTTACCATAGAGCCTGTTGTAAGCATATTAAGCACCATTTTTTGAGCCGAGCCTGCTTTCATTCTTGTTGAGCCTGTAATCGCCTCGGCTCCTGTTTCTATGCAGATTGTAATATCTGCATATTTTTTCATTTCCGCTTCTTTATTGCAGGTTAAAGCAATTGTCGCAATCGAATTATTTTTTGCGAGCTTTAATATTTCCGTTGTGTAGTTTGCGTTTCCACTTGCAGATATTGAAACAACAGTATCATCAGATGTTATATTATGCTGCTCAAAGTCTTTTTTTGCAAGTTCAATACTGTCCTCCGCGCCTTCCGCCGCATATCTTAATGCTCTATCACCGCCTGCAATAATACCCTGTACCATATCATAAGGAGTATTAAACGTGGGCGGACACTCTGATGCATCAAGAACTCCCAATCTGCCTGAGGTACCTGCTCCAAAATAGAATAAACGTCCGCCTTTTAAAAAGTTTTTGCTTATTATATCAATTGCCTGCGCAATATTTTCAAGGTTTTTTGATATTTCCACAGCAACCTTCAAATCCTCATTATTAATCATTCTCGCAATTTCAATTGAAGAAGATATATCTATATTAACGGTATTTTCATTAGTTTTTTCGGTTATTATCATATTTATACCTTTTATTTAACAAATGATTTTCTTTTTTTATAAACAATTATATAAAATACTATTACAATAATTGTTAAAGCAATAATTACAAGTTCAATATACTGTTTAACCGCTTCACCGAAAAACATTAAAACAAAGCTTACGATAAAAAATCTTAACCCTCTGCCAAAGAAGCTTGCAATCATAAATTTCCAGAAATTCATATTTAAAATGCCGCTTGCTATTGTAAAAACTTTATAAGGAACAGGTGTAAAGGCAGAGAAAAATACTGCTGCCGTACCATATTTACCGTAAAGCCGTTCTACAGCATCGAATTTTTCTTTTCCGCCTTTTCTGAAAAGCCAATTAAAAGCAGGTCTGCCGCCCCAGTATCCTATAGCGTAGCCTACAGCTCCGCCTACAGCTGAAGCAATAGTGCATATAAATGCATAATATAATGCTTTTTCAGGCTGTGCTAAATCCATTATGCTTAGTATAATATCAGGCGGAGGTACAAGAAAAAAACTTTCAATAAAAGAGTTTAATGCTAAACCTAAGATGCCCATATCTTTAAAATATTGCGTCATTTGAACAAATATCTCTTTCATTCCTGCATACCCCCGCATCTAAAAATATAGTTATTTCATTAATATCATTATAAATTCTATCATAAAAAATAGTGGAATTGAAAATAAAAAAATGTGAAAGCATATACGGAACGCCGTTAAATTGCATACTGAAACAACATCAAAAAGTGCGTAGCTTAGTAGCACTTTTCGGGTTGAAGTTTGCAATTTAGGCGTGTAGTATCCGCTTTCACATTTTTTTATTTTCAATTCAAAGCCATTATTTAATATTAATACTCAGAAAATATAAACTTAAATATAAATTTACATAATAGCTTTAATTCTAACGCTGCTATATAATGTAGAAAATTATACTTGGAGGATATTATGCTGCTTTTAAAAAAATTATCACAGACTGTTTTATTATATGTTTTTACATTACTTTTAACTCAAGCACCATCATATTCAAGTGAAGCAGATTTAAAAGTACCGGTTTTTCAGGGAACGGAATACAATCTTATACTTGCAGGAATTATTGTCAGTATAGCAGGTATTATTTGGGGATTAATTGCTTATTTTCAAATTAAAAATATAAAAGCGCATAAATCTATGATTGACATAGGAACGACTATTTTTGAAACCTGTAAAACCTACCTTATTCAGCAGGGGAAATTTTTAATTGTATTGGAAGTTTTAATTGGGCTTTGCATTGCTTTTTATTTCGGTATTTTAAGAGCAATGACAATTCAGAACGTATTAATTATTCTTGCTTCATCTGTAATTGGCATATTAGGATCTTACGCTGTTGCGTGGTTCGGTATAAGAATGAATACTCTTGCGAATGCAAGAACTTCTTTTGTGTCACTAAAAAATAAACCTCTTGAAATATTAAATATCCCTTTAAAAGCGGGTATGAGCATCGGAGTTTTACTTGTAAGCGTTGAACTTTTTGTTATGCTCACAATACTTTTATTTATTCCGTCTGATTTAGCGGGATATTGCTTTATAGGCTTTGCAATAGGAGAATCATTAGGTGCATCGGCACTCCGTGTTGCAGGCGGCATATTTACCAAAATAGCCGATATCGGTTCCGATTTAATGAAAATACGCTTCGGAATAAAAGAGGATGACCCTAGAAATCCCGGAGTTATTGCTGATTGTACCGGAGATAATGCCGGAGATTCCATAGGCCCTACGGCTGACGGATTTGAAACTTACGGTGTAACAGGTGTTGCTCTTGTAAGTTTTATTCTTCTGGGTGTATTTCCCGATTACCAAATTCCTTTATTAACATGGATTTTTGTAATGAGATACTTAATGATTATTACCTCAGTGCTTGCTTATGGCATAAACGGATTATTAAACGGTATTTTATATAAAAATAAAAAAGACTTGGATTTTGAAGCTCCTTTAACTAATCTTGTTTGGATTACATCAATTTTATCAATTATAATGACATTTTGTGTAAGTAAATATCTGCTTGGTGCAATGCCGGATAGATTATGGCTTACTCTTTCCGTAATAATAAGCTGTGGAACACTTGGTGCTGCTTTAATTCCGGAGTTTACTAAAGTATTTACGAGTCCAAAATCAAAGCATACAATGGAGGTAGTAACAGCCTCAAAAGAAGGCGGAGCTTCTTTAACAATACTTTCGGGTATTGTTTCGGGAAATTTTTCAGGTTTCTGGATAGGACTTGTTATTGCAGCTTTAATGGCAGGCGCATATTTTGCAAGTGTAAATATATCCGATACCGTAATGGTTTACCCCTCAGTATTTGCTTTTGGTTTAACAGCATTCGGATTTTTAGGCATGGGGCCCGTTACAATAGCCGTTGACAGCTACGGCCCTGTTACAGATAATGCGCAATCCGTTTATGAACTTTCATTAATAGAAGAAACTCCAAATGTAAACGAAGAAATAAAAAATGAATTTGGTTTTGAACCGGATTTTGAAAATGCAAAAAAATTCTTAGAACAGAATGACGGAGCCGGAAATACATTTAAGGCAACCTCAAAACCCGTACTGATAGGTACAGCGGTAGTAGGGGCAACAACCATGATATTCTCTTTGATTTTGGTTATAAAAGAAACTTTGGGGATTACACCCGAATCAATATTGAATTTGTTAAATCCATATACCCTGCTCGGATTATTAATGGGTGGAGCAGTAATATATTGGTTCTCGGGAGCTTCAATGCAGGCTGTTACAACAGGTGCATACAGAGCCGTCGAATATATTTCAAATAATATTAAGCTTGGTAATTCTGAAGATAAAAAAGCCAATACCGAAAATTCAAAAGAGGTAGTTAAAATATGTACCGAGTATGCTCAGCGCGGTATGCTCAATATATTTATAGCATTGTTTGCATTTGCACTTGCATTTGCTTTCTTATCCGCTCCAAATGGAAATAATGCTCCCGTTTCTTTCTTTATAAGTTATTTAATCGGTATAGCAGTTTTTGGACTATTTCAAGCCGTATTTATGGCAAATGCCGGCGGGTGCTGGGATAATGCAAAAAAAATCGTTGAAGTTGATTTAAATCAAAAAGGTACTCCACTGCATGATGCTTCCGTAGTAGGCGATACAGTAGGCGATCCTTTTAAAGATACTTCCTCTGTAGCAATGAATCCTATAATAAAATTTACAACTTTATTCGGGCTTTTAGCTATGGAAATAGCTATATCTCCTTCATTTACAAAAATATCGACAATTACTGGAATTATATTATTTATAATTGCTCTTATATTTGTAATTCGTTCGTTTTATGCAATGAGAATACCGTCCGAAAATTAATTAATACTCTCATTGTATGATTAATGTAGTGAAATTTTCTAAAATGTGGTATTATACTCATATAGGTTGTTTTGATTTTCAATAGGAAAATATTAAATGAGAAAAGCATTTACTTTATCTGAAGCCTTGATTACAATGGCAATATTAGGAGTTATGGCCTCAATCTTAATTCCTACGCTTAATAGTGCAAAACCCGATAAAGATAAAATTACCTATAAAAAAGCTTTATTTACCGTTCAATCGGCTGTATCTTCCGCAATGGAAAATACTCTGTATTCTCAGGCAACTAATTCTGCCGCTTATTGGAGTGATGAAGCTGTAGGAGCTTCCGATTTTTGTAATGCGGTTAAAGATTCACTTAATACATCAGGAAATGTTAATTGCGGTGCAACCGGTTATTCAAAATGTACACCTAATACAAAGTCATGTTATGATTCTCCAAATTTTATTACAACGGACGGTATAAGGTACTGGGGGCTGGAGGATTCTTTTCCTAACCGCGGAAGTAAAACAATTCACGTTGACCGTAAGTTATCAGACGGTGAAAAAAATGCCAGAACACGTGTCGGAGGAAGTTCTACGGACGGTATGAAAATTGAAGTTCGATACGACGGCAGAGTTTCTACACCTGATACATATACTTATGAAAATGAATTAATTAATGATTCATTCGGTGTTACAAGAGGTAATAACTAGTATAGCGTTCCTTAAATAATTGGACTTTTTAAAATAAAAAACGAAAAAAAGAAAATACTTTGAGGAGCATTGAGCACGCGCATTTCTTTTTATTTTTTATCAATAATAAAAAAATAGCTGGTGCGGCTTAAGAAATAAGCGGGTGTAACAGCTCCGAAAAGTGTTTTCTTTTTTGCAGTACTCTAAAATTTCGGAAAATAAAAAATTGTTACGTTTTGATTAAAATCAATATTGGTATATAATGTAATAGTATAAATATACAATTTATAAGAGGAATATTATGCCGACAAAAAATATAGACTATAACATAGATGTAGCACAGGGTTTCGGATATTTTAAAAATGATGTCGAAACACAATTGCTCGATTATGTAAGCTCCGTAAATATTTCCTGCGGATTTCATGCCGGAGATCCTTTGTTAATTCGTGAATATTTATTGAAATGTAAAGAAAAAAATCTTACAATAGGGGCTCATATCGGTTTTAATGATTTACAGGGACTGGGGTATAGACCGATGGAATTATCGAAGGACGAAATTGAAGCGGTTGTTTTATACCAAATAGGCGCGCTTGCAGCTTTTGCAAAGTCATATAATCTTGTTATTGACCACGTAAGACCGCATGGCGCAATGTATAAACTTGCAAGTGAAAATTTTGATTTTTCTTTATCAATTGCAAAGGCAATTCAAAAATTTGATAAATGGCTTAATTATACCTGTCTGGATAATGAAATTCTTGAGAGGGTTTCTGCTGAAACAGGCATAGTTGTTAACAGAGAAGTTTTTGCCGATAAATATTATAAACAGGATTTTACTTTAGACTTTGAAAATAATAAATATTTAAATGAAGAAGATGCACTAAACAGAGTAAGAACTATAAGCTATTCATCACAAATAAAAATAGGCAATGGTTCATTTATGCCTGTTAACTGCGATACTTTACATTTTGATGCAAAAAACCCAAATGTTTTACAATTACTAAAGAAGGCAAATGATATTTTATCTCCAGCCCCTTCTAACTATAATAAAGCAGCTGTTTCCGGATGGGTATAATAAGATGAACGGAATAAAGTTTGCAAAATTCTTAAAAATACCGCGCGATGCAATTTGGCTTCTACCGGGGCTTGAAATAAAAAGATGGTTTCTGCTTATTATTTCAGGAGCTGTTGTCGCGGCAGTAGGTGTGTGTATATTATTCGGATTAAAACCTATTTTTACACTAACCAAAATGGTTATAAGAATTGCACAGACACTTCCTCTTGAAATTATGGGCTGGTCTTTGATTGTACTCGGTTTAATCATGTTTATAACAGGCTGGCTTAAAACTAATTATTCAATACTTGATGTTAATAATGACAGGAACAGATATGCTGTTCTTGAAAATTTATATAAAAGAAGAAAACTTAACCACGGACCTAATATTGTTGCTATTGGTGGCGGAACAGGGCTTTCCACAATGCTGAAGGGAATAAAAAAGCTTACAAATAATGTTACAGCTGTAGTGACAGTAGGCGATGACGGAGGAAGTTCAGGTAAATTAAGAGAAGAACTTGGAGTTTTACCCCCGGGAGATATCAGAAACTGTATTGCTGCTCTTGCTGATGACGAAGATTTGGTTGTAAAACTGTTTCAATATCGCTTTAAAGAAGCAGGGGAACTATCCGGTCACAGTTTTGGAAATTTGTTTATTACCGCAATGTGCGGTTTAACGGGTAATATGGTGGGAGCGGTAAAAGAATCTTCAAACGTATTATCAATAAGAGGCAGAGTATTACCTTCAACTTTGGATGATATGCGGCTTGCAGCAGAAATGGATGACGGAACGATTATCAGAGGTGAATCTAATATACCTGAGTCCGGTAAAAAGATTAAAAGATTATTCTCTGAACCGAATGATTGTAAACCGCTTGAAGATGTTATAAGAGCAATAAATGAAGCCGATTTAATTATACTCGGCCCCGGCAGTCTTTATACAAGCGTAATTCCCAATTTACTTATTAAAGATATAGCTAAAGCCGTAAATAATGCTAAAGCTAAAAAAATATATGTATGTAATATTATGACTCAACCGGGCGAAACTGACGGTTTTAGTGTTTCAGATCATATAAAAACGCTTATAAATCATGCAAAATATGATAAAATAATAGATGCGGTACTCGTAAATACGGATTTACCTAAAGAGCTTTTAGCTCCATATAAAGATGCAGGTTCGGTTCCTGTTATTGTTGATAAAGATGAAATATTGAAAATGGGAATTGAGATTGTTCAAAAAAATCTTGTTGAAGATAAACGTTATGAAGACGGTCATTCATCTTTTGTAAGGCACTCGCCGATGCGTTTAGCAAGAACTATATATTATTGGTATAAAAAAAATCAAAAGAAAAAATAAAAATGAGTAATGAAACAATAAAACGTATAACCTCAAAATCTTTAATAAGAATGAAGGAGTCTGGAGAAAAAATTACAATGCTGACTGCTTATGATTTTGCAACTGCAAAATATGTTGATGAAGCAGGTATTGACTCAATATTGGTCGGAGATTCTCTCGGTATGACAATGCTGGGTTATGACGATACGGTAAAAGTTACAATGGAAGAAATGGCTGTATTTACAAAGGCGGTTTCCCGCGGAGTAAAAAGAGCCATGATTATTGCTGATATGCCGTTTTTATCTTTTCAAATATCAAAAGAACAAACTTTAATGAATGCAGGCAAATTAGTTCAATCAGGTGCAAATGCCGTGAAAATTGAGGGCGGGTCAGATTTTATAATTGAACAGGTAAATGCATTGACGGAAGCCGGAATAAGCGTAGTTGCTCATTTGGGATTTACCCCTCAATTTATAAATACCATAGGCGGATATTATGTTCAGGGAAAGTCTTATGAAAATACAATAAAAATGTCAGAAACTGCAAAAAAATTGGAAAAAGCAGGTGCCTGCGCTCTTGTACTTGAAATGGTCAGTGAAGAATCGGCAAAATATATAAGCGAAAATTTAACTATTCCGACTATCGGAATAGGAGCAGGTAAATATTGCGACGGTCAGGTGCTTGTTATTGATGATGTTATCGGAAGATTTTGGGGAAATATTCCAAAATTTGCCAAACAATATGCTAATATAAAAGATATAATTAAAAATGCTGTTTCGCAGTATGCGCAAGAAGTTAAAAAAAGTATATTTCCTTCAGCGGAACATACTTTTAAATTATCAACAGAGGAGAAGAAAAAATTTGACTATATTAATAAATAAAATTAATGATGTAAAAAATAATGTGAAAATTTGGAAACAGCAAGGATTAAAAATCGGGCTTGTTCCTACAATGGGAGCACTCCACAAGGGGCATGAAGCTTTAATAAAAAAAGCATTGGAGATGTGTGATAAGGTTGTTGTCAGCGTTTTTGTCAATCCTATTCAATTTGGACCCAATGAAGATTATGATAAATATCCGCGTACAATAGAAAATGATTTTTCTATATGTCTGAAAAACGGAGTTGATATTGTATTCGCTCCTTCAACCGATGAAATGTACGGGGAAAATAATAAACTTTCAAATACTGATTTAACTTTTGTTTGCCCGCCTTATAATATTGTCGATTGTATGTGCGGTAAATCAAGACCCGGACATTTTGACGGAGCAGCTACGGTTGTATTAAAACTTTTTAATATAGTTTCTCCCGATTTTGCATTCTTTGGACAAAAAGATGCTCAGCAGCTTTTTATAATAACCAAAATGGTTAAAGATTTAAATTTAGACTTAACAATTATACCTTGTCCGATTGTTAGGGAGCAAGACGGACTTGCTTTAAGCTCCAGAAATATATATTTAAATTCAGAGGAAAGAAAAAATGCTTTAACAATTAATAAAGCTTTAAAGCAGATAGAAAATCTTTATCGGCAGGGAATTAAAGATACAAAAGTTCTTTTTGATTCTGCCATATCTGTTTTGGATAAAAATATAGAACTTGAGTATCTTGAGTTTAGAAATTTCGATAATTTTGACAAAACAGACGAAATTCAAAAAAATACACTCGTGGCAATTGCTGCAAAATCAGGCAAAACAAGACTTATAGATAATATAATAATAAGATAAGAAAATAATGGCATACAATAAAGGCGAAGAATTAAAAAAGAAAATAAAAAGTTTTTCACATATTTTAATAAGTGTGAAAATATCAAAGTTTGTTTTGTTTTCTTACTCTTTTCTTTCATTTTTATTCTGGTTTTTAAATTGTTTTGAGCTCGATTGGTTATATTTATTTAATTGGCTTTTTATATTACCTTATAAAATTGTAAGTATGTTTTATCGGCATTCCGGCATAAGTGCTGATTTTTCACTGGCAATAATAGGTATAATATCCCTTTCTATCGGTTTAATTTGTGAATTTATGTCAAATAATTTTTATCAAAAAATTTCGGATTTACAGGAAGAATTGGAAAAGTATTTAGAACAGAAAAAAAATACAAAAACAAGAAGAGCAAAACCTATTCCACTAGGTGCCGATTACACGCAAGAAAATGAACAACATTCAAGCAGCATGCTTGATACAAATTCTGTATTGATATTCAGTATTCATCCGCATATACATAAAATTAAGAATAAACCGGAGGATAATGAATTAACCTTCCAAGAGGTTGAAGATTGGAAACAGCGTATTAATAAACAAATTCTGGAAAGTGTAAAATCTTCTTTGCCTCAACAAAAAGGATACTACAGAAAAAATCTGTTTTTGGTATATAAGAACTTTAATTATGTTGACGATTTTATATGCTATATAAATCCTACAATCAGTTCTATTATTTCGGATTTTAAACAGTATGGAATAGATATTAAGTTTAATTATGTTTTAAGTACAGTAACTATGATATCTGAAATAGAAAAAGAATTAGATTTAATGGATACTATTTTATCATTAAATTTTGTAAACACTTTTATTTTAACGGAAAAATTTAAGAATATATATGAAAGAAGGTCATCACAAAAATATACAATGATATTAAAAGGAGAGTATAATCTTTCTAAAAATCTTTCAATATCAAATGTACAGCCTCTTTTCATATTTAAAGAAGTATCTAATCAAGGAGTAAAAATATGAAAATGAAAATAACAAGAATGGAACATAACAAATATTTACCTGAATATAAAACGGAAGGTTCATCCGGAATGGATTTATATGCGGCAATAGATAAAGAAATAACATTGAAACCGTTAGAAAGAGTTCTTGTTCCTACAGGTATAAAAATAGAAATTCCGCTTGAATATGAAGCGCAAATCAGAGCAAGAAGCGGTTTATCCGTAAAACACGGAATAACTCTTATAAATGCAGTAGGAACAGTTGATGCTGATTATAGGGGAGAAATATGCGTCGGTCTTGTTAATCTTTCAAATGAAGAATATACAATAAAACCTGATGACAGAATAGCTCAAATGGTTATAATGAAAGTTGAAAAAGCAGAAATAGAAGTTACAACAGAACTTACGGCTTCACTTCGAGGAGAAGGCGGCTTCGGCTCTACCGGAAAATAGAACTGCATTATTTATTCAGTTTCAAGTAATTTCTTGTACAGTTCTTTTTGTTTAGATGATATAACTTTTGGAATATTAATTGCTATTTTAACGTTAAGAAATCCAAAGTCACCGTTTTTAGAAGGCAGACCGAGATTTTTCAGCCTTAATATTTTCCCGTTTCCTGTTTCAGGCGGTATTTTAATATTTATGATACCATGAAGTGTTGAAATATCTTTTTTACAGCCCATAACAGCTTCAGCAGGAGTGATTTCTATTGTTTTTGTGATATTCTCACCATCTATGGCATATTCGGAATCTTTAAATTTAATTATAAAATATAAATCACCTTTTCTGCCGTAATTATCTGTTTTACCTTCTCCTTTGAGTCTTATTTTCTGTCCTTCTTTTACACCTTTAGGTATTTTAACGGTTAAATTTCTTGAAACATTAACAAAGCCGGTTCCTCCGCATTGACTGCAAGAACTGCCTATACCGGAACATTTTGTACATTTTTCGATATTTTTCATTTTCACATTAACGGGCTTATCGCTAAATAAGTCTGCCGCCGTTATATTAAGCTCTCGGGTTATATCAAGGTCTTCTTCTTTTTTTCCGCCGCTGCAACAGTCAGCCGAACATGTCGAACTGCGTTCTCTTTGAGCTGAATTATGAAATCCTGTGGCACCGGAAAATAAATCATCATAATTAAAGCTTTGACCGGAGGTTCGGCGTGAACGAGAGCTTCCGGTCGCGCCTGACATAAAATCACCGAAAATAGAGCTGAAAAAGTCAGAAAAATCAGCACCACCCGAGGAAAAACCGCCTTTAAATCCGCCCTGACCTCCGCTAAAATTATTAAAATTAAAACCTTCAAATCCGGGCGGAGGTGTGAAATTGGCTCCTTGCTGCCAATTTGCGCCAAGGCTGTCATATCTGCTTTTCTTTTCTTTATCTGAAAGTACTTCGTAAGCTTCATTTATATCTTTGAATTTATTGACTGCATCAGGAGATTTATTAACATCAGGATGATACTGTCTTGCAAGTTTTCTGTAGGCAGATTTTATTTTTGCTTCTGATGCATCCCTTTCTACACCAAGTATTTTATAATAATCTTTATATTCCATTTCAAAATCTCCTTATTTTAATGATAATATAAAAAATTGGCATATTTAAAATAATTAATAATTTTTTAATTAATTTGTATATATCTAAATGTGACCTAATTTTATTATGCCTTTTCCGTATTTATCTTCAAGTTTATCCATAACAGTGGATATACTTTTTGTTTTATCGGAATACTTATCTTCAAATAAACTTATTTGAGAGGTTTCGATATCTCTTAATCCTCCGGCATAAACACCTGCAGCCCTATAGATTATACCTTCTTTATAAATACTTTCAAATAAAATTTTTATATATTTAACTAATTGTAATTCACTATTTGTATAAAAATTCAGTTTCATTTCACGTCCAAATACTCTAAAATCTTTTGTCCTTAGCATTACGGATATAAAACAAGTTTCAAGAGCATTTTCTCTGAGCTTTTTGCAGACGCTGTGCAAATGTATGGCAAGTTCTGAAGTTATATACTGTTTTTCTTGAGAAAATTTGGGAAATGCTCTTGTTCTTTGTATTGACTTGGGCTTTTCCATAATTCCGGTTAACGGAATTACACTTTTTCCTTCTAATTCATATTTTAATTCCAGCCCTTTTTTACCATAATTTATTTTATAAAAATTATCATCTTTTAATAAAATTTCATCGGCATAGAAAACACCTTTTGCTCTTAAACTGTGTGCAATATTATGTCCTATCCCCCAAATTTCTTCAATAGGAATATTTTCAATTTCATTTTTTATAAGGTGTTTTTCTATTACATAGTAAAAAATTCTTTTATCTTTTGCTTTTTGTGCAGCGAGTTTTGCTAAAGTTTTTGAATTTGCAATTCCGACTGAAACACTTAAACCTAAATTATTTTCTATATCTTTTTGTATTGTTTTAGCCAATTCAACAAAACTTATGCCAAAAATTTTGTCACAGCCGGTTAAATCTAAAAATGCTTCATCAATTGAATAAATATCAAGTTTATCCGTATAATTTTTTAAAATTTGCATCATGCGCATGGAAATATCATGATAAAGTCCGAAATTAGCACTTAAATATGTTGCTTGCGGGAATTCGCGTTTTGCCATAAAATAGGGCATTCCCATTTTAATACCGATTTTTTTTGCTTCATAAGAACGGGCAATTATACATCCGTCATTATTACTCAAAACACAAACCGGTTTATTTTTTAAAGCGGGATTCATTAATATTTCACAGCTTGCAAAAAAATTATTTCCGTCTGTAAGACCTATTATTTTTTCTTTCATAATTGCACCTTATAATAAAAATTTGCGGGGAATAAGGGAAGATTTATTCCCCGCAATATGTAAGAAGAATTTTATTTGTACGCATATAAGTTTTATTTTTAATTTTTTTAATCAGTTATTTCAAATTTCAATTATGCTCAACAGGATTATCTTATTAAAGTTTTCGCACAATACCTTGAGCTATACCAAATATAATAAGCTGTTCTTTTGGATATAAATTCGGATAATTTTCATTTGCAGGTTCAAGCCAAACTTTTCCTTGTCTGTTTCTGTATGTTTTTAATGTATAACCGTCATCAATAAAAGCAATTACGATGTCGCCGTCTTTTGCAATGTTTGTTTTTTTTACTATAACTTTGTCACCTTCATAAATTCCAAGATTTATCATTGAATCACCAGAAACCGTAAACAAAAATGTCGAAGGACTATTTATATTAAAACTCTCATCCAGTGATATTCTTTTTTCAACATAATCATCGGCAACTGAGGCAAAACCGGCTTTTACTACCGAAGAAAAAAGTATTGCACCGAATAAATCTTTATTAATATAAAACCTGTTATTTTTTTCTTGAATTAAATTGTCTTCTTTTAACTTATTAAAATACTGCCAAACGGAATTTTTATGTTTAAAGCCGAACTCTTTTGCTATCTGCTCCAAACTTGGCAGTACCTGTTGTCCATAAGTTTCTTTCAATTTTTCAAAGAAATTTTTTTGTTTTTCAGTTAACATATTTTTATTATAGACGAATGTCTATAAAAAGTCAACTGTTTTACGAAGCATAACATGTTAGAGTAAATATACAACTTAAAGTTCCTCCAATCAGACCGTAAAACATAAAATTTTTTGCAAAACTTTTGATAATTGAACTGTTTATTTTATAATCAAATAGCGAGATCATTTATATTTATAATTTTATCCCAATATAATTTTGAAAGATATTTAGAAAACGGACGATTTATTTTCAATTCCGAAAATTTCATAACCGTAGAATTTTTACAGACGATAAAAATTGTATTTCCGGATTTATTTACTATTGTACCCGGCGGATTATTTAATTTATTTTTTGTTATTTGGTAACTTCTAAAAGAAAAAAACTCGCCTTTAATTGGAATAAAGCATTTTAGCCAGGGTGATAATGCTCTTATCCTTCTTTCTATTTCCTCAGGTGACTCATTTTCAAAATCAAGAACCGCGTCTTTTAGTGAAATCTGCGAATAGTAAGAGGATTCAGGCTCACTTTGGCTTCTTTGCTTCATAATACGTTCGGGTAGATTGTCGAGTAAAAAACCTATTTCATTACGAGCCTTATCACAGCAGCGCATTCTAAGACTGCCACCCGTATCATCCTTTAAAACGCGAACTTCTTTTTGGTGCAGTATTGCTCCTGTATCATAATTAACATCCATAAGATGAAAAGTAATTCCGCTCATGGATTCATTGTGTAAAATAACCTGTAAATACGGGTTAGGTCCTCTATATTTTGGTAATAAAGAAGGGTGGACATTTATAAATCCGTTAGGAAGCGTATTTAATGTATGTACGGAAAATTTTTCACTCCAAGAACCTACTACAACAACATCAGCATTTAAATCCTTAATAATTTTGCAAAATTTCTTTGAATTAACGCTTTTTACATCTATATCAAAAAGTGAATGAGTTTTAAGAAAAATATAATCATCAGAGGGTTTAATATAATCATTAATAAGCCGGAGTATTTTATTCTGTTTTACCGTTTGAGCCCTTAACACACCTACAAGCTTATGTCTGGAATTTAAAATTCCCAAAGCAAGTGCGCGCATCATTTCTCCATATCCTACAAGAATTACTCTCATAGAATGAATATACTTTAAAATAACAATAATGTAAATAAAATTTAGGTAGTTATATGCAATTTTACACCGAAAAATATATTTTGGTGTATAAAACTTGTAAAACTAATAATTATATCTTTGACAGAGAAATAAATATTCAAATCTCGATACTACACATC
>CAJOJP010000010.1:29399-40881 GCA_905234915.1 Candidatus Gastranaerophilales bacterium | reverse complement strand
TATCAAGAATTACATTTGTATCAAAACCTAAAGAACGTACAACAGAAGGTAATAACTTACAATAATCTTTTTGATTAGTAGGAATTATAGGGAACATTTTTTTCATTTCGTCTGAAATATTGAATAAACCTTTATCAGAAGCAACAAGTTCTTTTAATAATTTCTTTTTACCTTCACGTGGTATTTCATTTATATTCTGTTTTTTATAAATATCAATAAATTTTATTGCAAACTTTGTATCTTTTTTTGATAAATTCTTTGCTTTTTCCCTGCCTATTGTTTTATTTAATTTTATTAAATCTTTATAGCTTATTTCATTTTTACTATCTATTATCAGAAATATTTGCGAAAGCGTTAATTCTTTATCAAATAAATCAATGTTCAATAAAAAATCAGGGTATCTTATGTTTATATAGTTATTTATATACTTTACGGCATCTTCTTCATCAATAAATTTATCTTGAGAAAAGGCTGTAAATTGGTCGATATTTTCAATAAATTTAATACGCAGAGCTTCAACTTTATCAATTCTTTCATCCAGATTATCTAAAATGCTGTTATCTGCTTTCATTTGAATAATACTATTCGCAACAGGAATAACAGATTTATTTTTATTATCTAAAATTTTATTAGCAAGTTTTGTCTGTTCTTTAGATTTTACGGCATCTATTATTATAGAGGCATACTTAATAACATCTTCATCATTATACAAATTTTCATCAGAAAGTATTTTATCGGCTATTTTAAATTGTTCTTTTGTTTTTACATTTTGTATTATATAACTTGCATTTCTTATTACAGTTTCATTATTATGCAATTTTTCATCAGAAAAAATTTTATCGGCTAAATCAAATTGTTCTTTTATTTCAACGGTATCTATTATATTTCCTGCATAACGTATAGTACATTTATTATGATATAAGTCTTTCTCGGAAAGAACTTTATCGGCTAAATCGTATTGTTCTTTTGTTTTTACTGCATTTATAATATCTACGGAGCCGAACATAACTTCATAATTATTATATAATTTTCTGTTTGAAAGAATTTTATTAACTAAATCAAATTGTTCTTTTGTTTTTAAATTTCCTATCATTTTTTCTATAAAATGTGTAACTTTATGATTATCATAAAATTTTTTCTCAGAAAGAATTTTGTTAACCAAATTAAATTGTTCTTTTGTTTGTACCATGTGTTTTGCAATTCTTTGAATATATTCATTGTGATACAATTTTTCATCAGAAAGAATTTTATCGGCTAATTCATATTGTTCGGGTGTTTGTACGGAGGCTATTATTTTACTTAAATCATAGACAATTTTTTCATAATTATATAAATTTTTATCGGAAAGAATTTTATCCGCCAATTTAAATTGGTCTTTTGTATTTACATCTCTTATAATTCTTCCTGCTGCATTCATAACATTTTTATTATTATATAAATTTTTGTCCGAAAAAATTTTATCAGCTAGTTCAAGCTGCTCTTTTGTTTGAGAGGAATATATTATATCGCCCGCATTCCAGGTAACATTTTTATTAAGATACAAATTTTTATCGGAAAGGATTTTATCTGCAAGATTAAATTGTTCTTGTGTCTGCACGGTACCTATAATATTTTTGGCGGTTTCTATAGCATCCTCATTATTATATATATTTTTATCAGAGAAAATTTTATCTGCAAGTTCAATTTGTTTCTTTGTCTGTATTGCTTCTGTGAAAGAAGCTGTATATTTAATAACCAGATCATTACTAAACAAATTTTTATCAGAGAAAATTTTATCTGCAAATTCAAATTGTTCCTTTGTTTGTATGGCTTTTAATATAAATTTTGATGCAAAGAACAATATATTGTAGTTAGTATAAATATTTTTATCCGAAAATATTTTATCTGCTATATTTGCCCTGTCTTTTGTTGTTATATTTTCTAATATTTCCCTTGCTTCATATCGAACTCCTTCATTCATGTACAATTTATCGGAAATAATTTTATCTGCAATATTTATATTATATTTATTACTCCGACAATTTTCATTTCACTTCTGACAGAGGCGGGTAATTTTTTTATTTTTTCCTTTATCTCCTGTTTTAATTTTTTAAACTCCTCATCACTCATTTCATCGTTTTTGATATTACCTTTAAAGGATGTATTAAATTTAGGAATTTTATAATTTGCTAAAGCAATTTCAGCATTGACCATTTGTTTTTGAGGGATAACAAAACTGTTTTGATTATTATTATTTTGCTTTGTGATATTATTATTTGTATTTACGGCATTATTTGAACACGCAAATAAGTTTATAGGATAAAGAGATAAATTCATATATTCAAACCTTCCTTAATGATATTCATTAGCAATAAAACCTATAAAAAAAATTTTTTTGCTGTTTAAAAAAATATTATGTCATGTTTTTGTTATAATAATATCAGGTAAGAAAGTATGACATACAAGAAGTATAAAAAGAGAATTTTATTTGTCGGTATGCCTGATATGGCATTAATTTGCCTTGGAAAACTTGCTTCAAAAGGAATAAATATAGTAGGTGTAGTGCCGCCGCCAAAGTATGAACCTACTTATCAGCTTCTTGTAGATACAGCGCAAGGGTTAGGCTACGATATAATTGATTATAATAACAGTCTTAATGATAACGGTTTTTTGCAAAGAATAAAAAATCTTAATGCTGATTTGGGTGTAGTTGCCTCATTTAACAAAAAACTGCCAAAAGAACTTTTACAGTTAACACAAGACGGATTTATAAATCTTCATCCTTCAAAATTACCGGACTATAGAGGCGGTAATCCATATTCCCACGTTATTATAAACGGAGAAGAAAAATCCGCAATAACACTTCATTATATGGATGAAGGATTTGATACGGGCGATATTATTTCACAATATACTTTTAATTTATATTTAAATGAAACAATGGGAACATTATTTCACAGAACAAATCAAATGTGTGCGGCAATGCTGGCGGAAGCACTTGATTATTATGAAACGCATCCGTTTCCAAGACGCCCCCAGCCAATGGACGGTAATTATAAAAAAGCTTATACTCTTTCACTTCAAAAAAGAAATATATATATAGATTGGTCAAAATCGGCAGAAGAAATTGAACGATTTATCAGAGCTTTAAATCCTTTTATTGGAGCTTTAACTCTATATAACGGTACAACTTTAAGAATTAATTCCGCTTATGTTATAAGAGAATACCATACTTATCCGCCGGGTACCATCTGCGATACAAATAACAGTTTAAAAGTTGCAACAGGCGACGGAATTTTAGAAATAGAATCAATTCAGTACGGTGCATTATTTATATCGACAGGCAAAGATTTTATTGAAAGAATTAATCCCAAAAAAGGAGAAATATTATACAGTGGATAAACTGAATTTTTTAACGGCAGGTTTACCCTTAATATCAGAAGGCAAAGGCTATCAAAAAGGACTTGCCGATATAGAAAAACTAAACCTTGACGGACTTGAAGTCGAGTTTGTTCACGGAGTAAGAATGACGGAAATTAATCAAAAATTAGTTTCAGAATTTGCTGAAAATCACACTGTAACCTGCCACGGTCCTTATTATATTAATTTAAATGCAAAAGAAGAAGAAAAAATTGAAGCAAGTATTAATCGTATAATTGATACTGCAAGAATGGGACAAAAAATCGGAGCATACAGTATAACTTATCACGCTGCATTTTATTTGGATAATTCAGCTGAAAATGTTTATAATACCGTATATAAATCAATGGAAAAAATTACACAAACACTCGAAAATGAAGGAATTAATATTTGGGTTAGACCTGAAACTACAGGAAAAGGTACTCAGTGGGGAACACTTGAAGAAATAGTAAAACTTTCAAAAGAATTTAAATTAGTTATGCCGTGTATTGATTTTGCACACATTCACGCAAGAAATAACGGTATTTATAATACTTACGAGGAATTTTCCAAAATGCTTGAATATTATGCAAAAGAACTCGGCAATGAAGCTCTTAGTGATATGCATCTTCATTTAGCAGGTATTGAATACAGCTCTAAAGGTGAAAAAAATCATTTAATTCTTGAAGAAAGCGATATGAATTATAAAGACCTTTTGAAGGTTTTAAAAAAGTTTGAGGTTAAAGGTGCATTAGTTTGTGAAAGCCCTAATATTGAAACTGATGCAAAACTTTTAAAAGATTATTATTTGAGTTTATAATGGATATTTTTTATCTTGATATTGATTTATTTATTAATTCAGGAATTATACAGGGAAAAACAAAATACGAGAAAGAACATAATGCAGGATTATATATTATTGAATATGCCTCAAAAAACTTCTTTAATATTTTAAATAATGAAATTGAAATTGTAAATAAAAAACCAAGGTTTAAATATTCTGATATGCATTTTAGCATTTCGCATTCTCACAATATAGCAGCAGTATGTTTCGATAAAAACGATACAGGCTTTGATATTGAATTTATAAAAAATCGGAACTGGCAGAAAATATCAGAACGCATGAATTTTAATTTACAAAAAAATTCTATTGAAGAATTTTATAAATGCTGGACAAGATATGAAGCAGAATTTAAACTTCAAAAAAAAGCAAAAAATACTTTAACCTTAATAAAAGGTAATTATGCAATTTCTATAGCTTCAGAGAATGAATTGGAAATTAAACCGGAATTTTACTATATAAAAAATGTTCATAAGCACTATGTTTAACTGTGCAGATAAAATTCAAGTGCAATCAGTTTAAACTTATTTTTTAGCTTGCACATTTCGCATCTGGTTGGAGTAATTATATGCAATTTCAATAGCAATTTGATTATCAGTAGGATTATTATTTCCTTTTTTCTTTAGTGAGGCTATTGCATCTTCCCTATACTGATCAGATATCACTTCCTGCAAAATATCCCTTTTAACCGGATTGTTATTTCCTTTTGTATTTAATGAATTTTTTGCTTTATTTTCTTTATCTATTTGACTATTTATTTGGTTTTCGGTAGGTTTTTTAATTCCCAGAGCATTCAATGAAGCTATCGCTTCTTGTCTTGAACGATTCGTGTTTTGTATATTTTGTTTTTCTTGTTCAATCTGCTCCTTTGTCGGATTTGTAATTCCTTTTTTGATGAGGGACTGTTTTACATTCTCATTTACTTTTTTCTCAGCTTTATCTCTTTGAATATTTATTATTTCAGCGTTAAGTTCTTTTTCTGTCGGATTACTGTATCCTCTTTCTTTTAGTGAAGCTCTTGCAGCAGTTCGGTCATTGTATTTTTCTATACCATCAGAAGCACTTGCTAAGGCATTTCCCCATTCTGCCAAATTTGTATTTCCGGTTGAAGCAGCTATTTGTGAAACAGATTTAAGACTTTGCTGAAAAGTGCTTTCTCCTGAAGAAAGTTTTAAACCTTCACCTGCAATACCTGCCGCCATTGCAAAATTATCAGCTCCTAAAAATCCTGCTAATTCGGCTCCTGATGTAAGCATGTCCTTCATGTAATTTCCACTTAAACCATTTTTTCCGTCAAATTTTTGATCATCACTTAGTTTCCAGTAATTATCCGTGAAGTTTTTCTCTAAATTTTTGCCAAAATTAGTTGTCATTCCTTCTTTTTGAGGTGTTCCATTTTTAAGTTTATCCCATGAATCTAAGGAAGCGGCTATTCCCATTAATGCTTGTTGGTAATTGCCGGTTGCAACAGCTTTTGCTGTTTGATAAATAGTAATACATTGTTCGTATTTGCTTTTTGCGTCTTGAACAGCTCTTACAACCTGACCAAGTTGTGTATCAGAAGCACCAAGTGTATCAAGTGCAGTATTTACAGCTAATTCTGCAAAATTAAAATCTCCCTGGGCAATTTGAAGAAGCGTATTAGCTTGCATTAAACCTTGTTGTAAACTATTTACGGTAGCTTCCATTCCGGCTGCATTTGCTTCCATTGCTGTACCTGATGCTACGGTTTCTGTTCCTGATGCAATTGCTGCTTTCCCGGAAGTAATTTGAGCTTTACCTGATGCTATCATAGCTTTAGCTGCAGCAACAGCACCGGAAGAAACAGGAAAAGCAGCATAAGCGGCAGATAAAGCAGCTTGACCTGCCGCAACGGTTGCGGCACCTGATGCAACAGTTGCTTCTCCACCGGCAATAATGCCTTCACCTGTTGCTATTACACTATTTGCTTGAGCAAACATCATTTTCGTAGCAGCCTGTAATGGCATAATAGCCATTTGTATTTCAGATATAACTTGATTTATATCCTGAAGAACCCCTTCTTTTTGTCCGGCTGTATTTTCTTTATCTATAACATCATTTTGAGCTGCCTGATTATTTATTTCCTCAGCTGCTTGTGCGTTTGTTTGGGTATCTATATTGTCCTTCGCCGCGGAAATGGCATCACTTTGCGATTGAAGTGATGCAGGTAAATCTATTGAAGGTAAAGGATTTGCTTCATCAAATTTTTGAATGGCACTTAAATTTTGAGTGTAAGTTGTTTGAAGTTCTAATAATTCATCTTGCGACATACCATCAAAGTTTTGCTGAACTTCATCCGTCATACTTTGATTAGATATAAATGCAGAATCAGTTTCATTATTTAATTCAAACATATACATTGACCCGGATACTGCTTCTGACATAAATTGCTCCGAAATTGGTTCAGACATTTTCATTTCATCAGAAGTAGATATATCATCACTTTGTCTGACTAATTCCGATGCCTTAGTTCCTTCTTGACTTAATTGTTCATCAGTTGTACTTTTATCATCCTGAGAATCTTGTTCTATCCTTTTTGCTCTTTCTTCCGCATCCTTTGCCAATTCTTCGGCATTTTGTGCTATTTCTTTTTTTGTATTATTTTTTTCTTCTTCAATTTGTATATTAGCTGCGGCTTTTTGCTGTTTAACAATTTTTTTCTGTGCGGAACCAACTGTATCTGTTAAATTAATTTTGTTATTTACATTATACTGATCAAATTCGGGAACAATTCCCCCATTATTTAGAGCTGCTTCTATTTCATTAATATCGTATGTATATTCAAAAATTTCAGCAGCATCATTTTCTAACACATCTTTTAACAAAGAATTTCTGTCTATATTTGTATTTACATCTTTTTTTCCCCCTCCCCGCATAAAAATGCTTGTTCGATCAATTTCGCTGCTGAATTCACCGGAAAGAGCACTCGCAAAAGGATTGTTTAAAGTTATATTAATATCAGAAACATTCATTTTTGACATATCAATACCTATTGATATGTATCGGCATTTTTTAAAAAATCTTTAGCTAATTTAACAATATATACGAGTTTGTTAAGAAAATTTAATGTTTATAAAAAACTACAAATGCCTGAAAATAGTGAAAATTAATCAAATAGTTTTTTTTGAATTTGCGAAGAAGAATTAAACTCAAAACATTTGCAAGCATAAGGAGATAGCATTCTGCCCCTCGGTGTTCTTTGCAAAAACCCCCTTTGAACCAGATATGGCTCATAAACATCTTCTATTGTTTTGGCATCATCCCCTAACGCAGTAGCAAGCGTTTCAATCCCCACTGGACCGCCGTTGTATTTTTCCGCAATAATGTTTAATAAAGCTCTATCCGTATTATCAAGTCCGAATTTATCAATTTGCAGAATATCTAAAGCCTCATTTGAAATTTGTTCATTTATTGCTCCGTTTGATTTAACAGCAGCATAATCACGAACTCTTTTTACAAGTCTGTTTGCAATTCTCGGTGTACCTCTTGAACGTTTTGCAATTGCTTTAGCACCTTTTTCATCGGTTTTAACCCCGATAATTTTTGCAGTCCTCATTATTACCATTGTTAATTCTTCCTCGGAATAAAATTCAAGTCTGTGTATAATACCGAATCTGTCACGTAAAGGACTTGACAATGACCCTGCTTTAGTCGTTGCACCAATCAAAGTAAACTTGGGAACGGGTATTCTTATTGATTTTAATGTCTGCGATTTACCTGTAGTCATATCTAAACAAAAATCCTCCATTGCAGGATAGAGGATTTCTTCTGAAATTTTATTTAATCTGTGAATTTCATCTATAAATAACACATCACCTGCTTTTAAGGACATTAAAAGACCTATAATATCACGCGGACGCTCCAGCGCAGGAGCAGAAGTAATTTTAATATTTGTATTCATTTCATTTGCAATAACCGAAGCTAAAGTTGTCTTTCCAAGTCCGGGAGGTCCGTAAAATAAAATATGGTCTAGTGGCATTTCTCTTTTTTTTGCTGCTTCTATTGAAATTTTAAGTGTCGCTTTTAAAGAGGTCTGTCCTATATATTCATCAAAAAATTTCGGTCTTATATTTGTTTCAAAGGACATATCAAAAGAAGTTTCAGAAGGAGTTATATCTTCATTCTTCGCCTTTACTTTATTATTTATCCTGTCATCATCCGATATTATTGCCAAAATTAATCTCCTTTGAACAAGATAATATCATGACAGCATTAATTAAAACACACAATTTTAAAATAAAATTTAAGTTTTTTCACTTAAATACCTTTTATAAAACAAAAAATAATTGAAAATAAAAACGCTAAAGGCATAAGAAGAAAAAATACCAAAAAATCCGCAATTTGTATTAAAACAGGCATAAAATCAAAAAAATATCTTACACACAGAATATATAAAACCGGTACAACATATAAAAATACAAAAATTCTTTTCATATTCATTTGAAACTGATACGGCTTAGTAATTGAAAAATCAGCTATTCTTCTGTAAACAAGAGAAAGAATACACATAATAACTACAAGCTTTAATAAGCCTGCCATAAATATCAATACGGTTAATAAAAATTTAAACGGAATAAAAGGTTCAAACGCTTTAAAATTAACTAAAGAAAGAACAATATATAAAGCTGTAGCAATAAGGATGTTTATTGTATAGTTTTTCCTTGAAATATATCCTTCCCAGCCGAAGAAATTGTTATTATAGTTTTTATTCAACATAGCTTCATAAATGTTTATTTAAATTATTAACAATAATATTTTTTGGAACCATATTAACAATTCGTTCAACGGGTTCGCCGTTTTTAAAAATAAGAAGACTTGGTACACCACTGATTGAATATTTTTGGGCAGTTTCTATATTTTCATCGGCTTTAATTTTAACGAATTTAACTTTTCCTTGAAATTCTTGAGCAATTTCATCAATAACGGGAGCCAATTTTCGGCATGGTCCGCACCAGGTTGCCCAAAAATCAACAAGTGTAATTTTATCTTCATTTAAAACTTCATTTTCAAAAGTTTCATCCGTAATTTCTAAAACTTCAGCCATAATAAAAGCTCCAATTAACTGTAATTATATAAATAATAAACAATAAATGCAACGAGGTAAATTGTTCAATAGTATATTATTTTATTTATAATCCCAGCAATTTATACTTCCGCAATAACCGCATACGGCATGAGCATTCATAAATGATAAATCAGGAATAAATGTATATCCGTCTATACTGATTTTTATGTCTTTATTTTTGGTATATTCGGTAAAAAATTTATTTGTACCCTTGTATCGGGGATTTATCATCAGTTCAAATTTATCAATTGAATTACATTTTTTGCACTTGAACATTATTTTTTATTTATTCTTTCTTTTTTTAGAAGAAGCTCTTCTTATTATTTCTTCATCTTCTTTTGAAAATTCTCTGATTTGTTCATTATCCAGTATTCTGTATAATTCAGTAAAACAAGCACATCTGAAGGGAAGTGTATATCCTATTATTATCGAGGTTAAAATAAGTTCTGTTACGCTTTTTGCAACGGTAATACTATCTATATGCACAGAGAATACTGATAAAATATTATTCCATTGCACAAATGGTAATATTCTCATATATACCTCAAGATGAGTAATAAGAAAATTGATAAAAGGTGTTTTTTCAAGACTCCATAAAAATAATGAGGGTAAAAACCAGTAAGTTAGCAAGAATACCATTACCAGCATTAAAATAACCGCAAGTATATTTTCCAGAGTAAGTTTTAAACTTCTTGCCGCTGCTTTTAGAAAATTAGAATCACTTTCAAGCGAAAAAATCTGAAAAGATAAGCAAAGTACTATCCATAACGGAGGGAATATACATAAAACGGAAATTAATGTCATTAATAATATATATTGAAACAATCTTCGTTCAATATATTTATCGCTTGAGTCAAAATCGATTTCTTTTACCCTTTTTTTAGAAGCTAATGTATAAAACACAATATTTAATGAACAAAACGCAATAATATATTTATAAAATGAGTATAAATACAATGCCAGAAACGGAAGAAGAACAATCAAAAGTCCAAAAATCAAATTTTCGCTGTTGTTGGCAAAAAAGGGTATTTTAACTATGTTTTTAATATTAGCATTAAAGTAATATGCACTGATAAATATAAGCGTAATCCCTAGTATTTGTCCCATTATCGGAATAGACATATATTTTGCGGTTTTATCAAGATACATAAAATAAACTTTTATGCTTTTAAAAAAAACCGCAAAAACAGATAAAATTTTATTGAATTTTTTTCGTCCCATACTTCCTCTTTTATATATTTTATATTAGCATGGTAATAAGGAATATTGCTTATTATGGATAGAGAAACTTTAAAAAAGTTATTATTATCACTAAAAGAAGAAGATTATACTCTGAATGCGGATTTACATATACATTCAAATAATTCGGACGGAAAAATGACGCCCGAAAAAATAGTTGAACAGGCTAAAATAAAAAATAAAAAATTTATAGCCATAGCTGACCATAATAATATAGATGCTTATTTGTCAACTAATATATTAGCCGAAAATATTGTAATACCGGCTGTTGAGTTTGATTGTTTTCATAAAGGCATAATTATTCACATACTGGGTTACGGTATAAATATTGATAATTCCGAAATTAAAACATTATTTGCCATAACTCCCGCAGGAAAAAGAAATAATTTATACAGAATTTTTAAATTGAGAAATCCTATAGAGGTTATTTCAAAAATAAAAAATGCAGGAGGTATTGCGGTTCTTGCACATCCGGCATGTTATCCGTGCCGAAATCTTGATTTATTTATAAAACCGCTTATTGATAACGGACTTGACGGTATTGAAACATATTATCCATATAACGGTTTTAGAAGAATATTTAAATTCCATAAAAAAATTACGGTAAAACAAATTGCAGATAAATACAACTTAATAAAAACAGGCGGAAGCGATACTCACGGTAAAAAACTTCCGTAATATATGAACCGGCACATAACGTGTCATAGTTCAGAAACATATTAGATTATTAAGGTTAATATACATCAGAAAGTATATTTTGGTGTATAAAACTTGTAAAACTAATAATTTTAATAAAATATAAATAATTAAAAAACAAGTAAAAAACAAAAAATAAAGTCCCTTGCGAAGCACAATCTTTCTAAGGCAGGAAGGGGATATAAATAAGAAGCGCATTGCGAAGTATATTAAAACATCTTAACGAAGAAACAGAAAAACGC
>CAJOJP010000010.1:0-29393 GCA_905234915.1 Candidatus Gastranaerophilales bacterium | reverse complement strand
GATAGATGCAAGAGCTTGCGTTTTCACGCGTTTTGGCTGAGTTTAGATGTTTTTATATACATAGCAGTTGGCTTCGTTTTATATCCCCTGACAAGCCGTCAAAGCATTATTTATAAAATTTATACACCAAAATATACTTTTCGTTGTATATTTAGTCTAAATTTTATGAACCAACACATAACATTGCAAAAATGGCAGATTGTTGTAAAATGAAAAAATGAAATAAATAATTTAATCAGGGGTATTATGAAAAAAGCTGATATTATAAAAACCTTGCAGGAATTTAAATCTCCTAAAATTTTAGTTAATACGGGTTTTATATTTTTATTTGCTATTTTACTTACAAGTATTTTGGTTTCCAAATATTTCTTTTTCCAATCAATTATAAATGATGATTATACCAGTAAAAGTACTTTCAGTGCTACTAAAGATATAAAAGTTATTGATTCTATCAAAACCGAAAAATGTAAAAGAGATGCCGCAAATAATGTTTCACCCGTTTATATACTTGCTGATGATATATATATAAAAAATAATTTAAATGAAATTATAAAGACATTAATTAATAAAAGAAATGAATTTCTTGAAGAAAAAATTAAAAATAAAGAAATTGATGATAATTATGTTGAAATATCCGATATTATATCAAATCCCGCAATTTTTTCATTCATAACTACTGCAAGTGAAGAGGAGTTAAAAAAAGTTTTTAACTCTGCTCAAAAAACATTAAAAAATATTCTTGATGAGGGTATTACAGAAAAGGATTTTGAAGAAAGTACAAACGGTATTTCAAAAATTATTAAAAAAAATCTTGATACTGCTAATACACAGGCTCATTCCGAAGTTATAACCGCCCTGCTTGAAAATGTCATTATATCCAATATGATTGTTGATGAAGAAGCAACCGAACTGGCTAAAAAAAATGAAAGAGATAAAGTTAAGCCCGTAATGATTTCTTATAAAAAAGGGCAGGTTATTGTTAATGAAGGTGAATTGATTACTCAGGTAAAAAGAGAAGCTCTTTTAAGCTCAGGATACAATATTTTAAGAATAAATTATGCAGGAATACTTTGTATTTTGTGTTTAGTTGGTATCGGTATATTTTCCGTTATTTTTTATTTGAAGTTTTTTGAAACAAAGCTTTTAAACAGAAAACATCTTGCAATTGTTGCTTCATTATGTATTTTAATCGCATTAATGTCCGTGCTTCTGCCTGATGAGTGGTCTGTTTTTGCTCTTCCCATACCGTTTTTTTCAATAATACTCTCTGTTTTTCTTAATCCCAGAAGTTCATTTTTCATTACCGTCACAATATTGGCTATAATTACTCTTTCCTTACAGTTTTCAGCTCTTGCTATGTCTGTTTTCTTGCTGTCTGTTGTAATATCGATTGTCGGTATGAACGGTGTTCGTTATTCAAGAAGATTTGGACTCATAAAAGTCGGAGCTTATACTTCTTTAGCAATGGCAATTATAATATTATGCGTATATTATGATCTTGGTATTGAAAGACTTGGTAAAGATATTACAGCAGGAATACTTAACGGAATTATTTCGGGAATATTTGCACTTGGTATGATTCCTGTTATAGAAAATACGTTCAAAGTTATTACCGCTTTCGGTTTAGCAGAGCTGGGAGATTATAATCAGCCCTTATTAAAAAAATTGCATGAAAATGCTCCCGGTACTTTTGAACATAGTTTAAGAGTTTCTAATCTGGCTGAAACAGCCGCAGAAGCAATTGGGGCAGACCCTGTACTTGCAAGAGTAGGAGCTTTATACCATGATGTCGGAAAAATGGTAAGACCTTTGTTTTTTATTGAAAATCAAACATATACAGGAATAGAAAATCCGCATGAAAAATTAACTCCGCGTTCAAGTAAAATGGTAATAACTTCACATACAAAAGATGGTGTTGCTCTTGCAAAAGAATATCATATACCTGAAGTTATTCAAGATTTTATAGCAAGACATCACGGTGATTCTCTTGCCAGTTATTTCTATAATCAGGCTATTGCACAGGAAGGAGCCGCTAACGTAAAGGAAGAACAATTCCGATATACCGGGCCTAAGCCTAATTCAAAAGAAACTGCCATTCTAATGATTGCAGATGCCGTTGAAGCCGCTTCAAGAACTCTTAAAGACCATACTCAGGAAGAACTTGATGCGTTAATCTGTAAAATTATTAAGGATATTTTAAATGATAATCAGCTTGATGAAAGTCCTTTAACTTTAAAAGATATAAAAATAATAGCTTCTACTCTATCAAGAGTACTTAGAAGCGTATTTCACAAACGTATAAAATATCAGGAAACTATTGAAGATATTAAAAATAAAGAAACTGAAAAAGTTCAGCAGGAGCAGGATGACAAAACTTAATATCTTTATTGAAAATTCATATCCCGAATATGAAATTGATGAAGTATCAATTTATAATGATGTAATTAAAATAGCAGATTTCTTGTTTAATGATAATGCTTTACTTTCCAAATCCTGTTTACTTAATTATGAATATGAAACAATATCTTTTGATATTGTTTTTACGGATAATGAAAAAATTCAAAATATTAATCATGAATATAGAGATAAAAATATGCCGACTGATGTTATAACATTCGCTATATTTGCTGATTCTCCGGAAATGGAACGTTATATTTTGGACGGTGAAATTAATTTGGGTGAAATTATTGTATCTTTAGATAAAATAGAAACTCAGTCTAATGAAAATAATGTAACTTTTCGAGATGAACTGTATTATATAATTTCTCACGGAATATTACATTTACTCGGGTTTGATCACCAAACACAACAAGATTATGATTTTATGGTGGAACATCAAAATAATGCAAAGGCTGTTGTTTTATGACAAAATTTAAATCCGCGGGAATTATACAAAGTATTATCAATGCATTGCACGGTCTTAATCTTGCTTTTTTTTCACAGCGAAATTTTATGTTAGAAGTTATAACGGCAATTTGTGTTGTAATTGCAGGTTTTTTACTGAATTTTTCAGTCACGGATATATGTATTTTAATTATAATGTCAGCATTAGTTCTTATCTGTGAATTATTAAATTCGGTAATTGAATTTACTTTGGATGCCGTTTATAAAAATCATTATTCAAGACTTGTTGAAATGGCTAAAGATATATCTGCCGGTATGGTGCTTTTAACTTGCATTATAAGTTTTATACTTGGTATCATTTTGTTTGGAAGTTATATTTTGAAAGTTACAGCTTAAATAAATGGATAAAAAAGTTAAAGATATTTTTATAAAAATTTTTATAATTTTGGTAACAGCCACAGTAATATCATATATTTTATTTTTGACGGTTATTCCAAAAATTTTTAGTTCTCATAAATTTTTAGATGCAATAGATGAGTTAATCGAAAAAAAGACAGGGATTGTAATAAAATCGGAAAAGCTTGATGTAAAAACATTTCCCTCCTTATTAATTAATATATCGGCAGATGAATTTATTTTTACTGCCCAAAAAAATGAACTTTTAAAAGTAAAAAATGCATCATTATATTATGATTTAAAAAAGCTTAAACCTCAAAAAATAAATATAGATTATATATATTTAAATAAACATAATTTAAAAAATGTATCAAATACAAATAAACATAAGAATACTTCTGCTTTTAAATTCGGCAGGCTGCCTGATATTTTTGTAAAAAATGCACAAATAAGGACTGAAGAAGGTGAAAAAAATAGTATTTTTGTAAATATTAAAAATTTATCCGCTAAAAATGAATACGGAAAAACAAAGTGCAATTTTGAAGCAAAAATAGTTTCTGATTTATTAAAAAATCCTGTATATATAGGACAAAATGGTGCTGTTTATTTTGAAAATAATAAATTATATGCCGATAATCTGGAAATTTTAGCAGGTATTTCAATTCTTAAAATAAACGGTAAACTTATTGATAACAGAAAAAATAAAGATTTTACGATAGAGGGAACCTATATTCCTGTTTCTGATACAGTGGCATTATTATTGTATTTCCAAAAATTGAACGATAAGAGTAAAAAATTTATGGAAAATTTTTATGATTATTCGGGTAACTTGAATATTAATTTAAATGTTACAAATAAAGGAATTTTTGGCGAAATTAATGCGATTAAATTGTCAGGTAAATCTGTTTTATTTAATGTACCCATAATATTTGAGAAGGTGCCTGTTAAATTTGAAGGCAATGAAGTTTACGCAGGTGCCGAAGGTTTTTTAGGCAGTGAAAAAGTTTTTGCGGATTTCTTTTTAACGAATATGTTTTCGAGTAAAAAAGAAGCAAAAGGAACTGTTCATTCCGTTTTAACAAATAATACCATAGAAAAATATATTCCCAATGCCTCGATTAGAGGTAAAGTTGATACCTCTGTTAATTGGTATATACAAGATAAAAAAATTGATATAACATACAAAATTAATATTCCCAAAGACTCTGATATTTATTACTCTGACGCATATTTAGGACTTAGCGATAAAGATAGGTTAATATCTGTAAATACTTTTAAACACGAAGATAAACTTGAAATAAAAAATTATGAGTATTCGATAAATGAAAATAATGCAAATACCAAAATTATTCAGGGAGATGGACTTTTTATCAAGAGAAACGGACATTTTGAAATCGAATTTATAACCTGTAAAACACAAAATGATACCCCTGTTTCAATTGCAGCATCTTTTTATAAATATCTTGAAGGCGGTACGTTTAACGGCAATCTCAAATATGATTTCCATAAAAATAAAATTACCGGCAATTTTAATATTAAAAATTCAACATATAAAAATTATAAAATTAGTGAAGCAAAAATAAATGCCTATCATGACTCTATTGAAATTGAAGCATTTGGTGATTATGATAAATCGCCTTTTCAGGCATTTATCTCGGGATTTAACGATTTTAACGACAAAATTCATATCTATAAGCTATATCTGTTTTTAGAGGAATTGACAATTCATAATCATAAAAAATCAAAAAATAAAATACATATTGATGAAAAAACAATAAAATCAAAAACAGATAATTTTGACATTGATTTATATTCAGTAAGATTAAACAAATTAAAATATAAAAAAGCTGTTTTAACAAATATTCTTCTTGATGGAAGCATTAAGGATAATATTTTAAATTTTGAAGTTCCTAATATTGATTATGCAAACGGGAAAATGAATGCAAAAGGTTTTTATGATTTTAATAAACGCATTTCTGATGTTGTATTTTCGGCTAAAAATATAGATTCCAATATTGCAGCCGACACCCTTTTTAATTTACAAAATCAAATTCATGGAACAGCAAATGCTGTATTAAAAGTAAAAACTACAAACGGAATTGCAAATAAAAACAGTCATATTGATTTTTCCATTAAACAGGGCTATTTGCCTGAATTAGGCAGTACTGAGTTTATGTTTAAACTTGCAAAACTAAAGAAAAAAACTTATGCTATTCAAGATATTATAAATATCGATTTAAAAAATATGAAAGCTCTCGCCTCTGATATTGACGGTTCTTATGATTATTGCAACGGTGAAATAAAAAATGCCGATATAACTTCTGTACAAAAATATCTGTCTTTATTAATTAAAGGAGATTATAATACTGAAAGTCACTATGCTGATTTAGATATATTCGGCAAATATAACAATAAAGAAATATCTAAAATAAAAATTTTTTTTGTTCCGTTATCTTTTATGGTAAAAATTTTGTTTCGACCTGAAAAAACAATAGAACAATATAAAACAACATTAAAAAATGTTCCTGATATAACAATAAAAGATGATGACGATTTAAGCGCATTCAGAGTAAAACTAAAAGGCAATGTAAATAAACATAATTTTGACATTGAAATGAAAAAACTGTATTGATACATAATTTTAGACCGGAAAATATATTTTATTTTATATTTAGACAATATGTTATGAACAAGAATAACAGCTGGATTAAAGTTAAAAACAGTTGTATAATGAAGCTATGTTAAATGAAGAAACAAAAAATACACTGGAGCAAGCTCATTTGGATTTTATATCAACAGTCAGCCATGAGTTAAGAACTCCTTTAACAAGCATACGCGGTTTTGCCGATACGCTTTTATCTTCTTATGACAGGCTCACTCCGGAACAGAGAAATAAATTTCTTCATATAATAAAAGACCAATCAAACCGGCTTATAAATCTTGTTGAAAATTTATTGACAGTTTCTAAGATGCAGTCCAATAAGGATTTGTTTATATATAAAATGACCGATGTTGTGCCTTTTGTTGATGCAGCTATGCAAATGATAAAAAATCAATATAAAACTCATAAATATATTTTTAATTATGAAAAAAATCTTCCGAAAATTCTTGTAGATACCGATAAATTTCAGCAAATTATGCTGAATTTAATTGATAATGCTTCAAAATATTCGATGGAAGGTTCAACTGTAACAATTAATGCAGGTCAGAATTTTAAAGATAATATGCTTAATATATCGGTAAAAGATGAGGGTATGGGGATTAATGAAGATGATATAAAAAAAATCTTCAATAAATTTTCACGTATTGATTCTCCTCTTACGCGTAAAATACAGGGGAACGGTTTAGGTCTTTATATAACCAAAACTCTTGTTGAAAAAATGAACGGAAAAATAAATGTTAAAAGTTCATCACATGGAAGTGAATTTACGGTTTCGTTTAAAGCGGCAAATCCTGATGAGGATGCAGTTAGGAAGATAAAAGAGTAAAATATATGCTGGTAAAAGTTGTATTAATAATAGATAAAAGAAAAGAACAATCGATTAAATATAAAAAAATTCTTGAAAATAGTGATATTACTGTATTTATTGCATCGGATTTTGTAAGAGCACTGGAAATTATGAATCGATTTGAACCTGATTTGTTGTTAATTTCTGATAGTATGGATTTTGATATCAAAAAAGCAATTGAACAAATAAGAATTTTGACATATAATACACGACCTGCCATTGTCGCGCTTTCAAAATCCAATCATATTCAGGATAAAATAGATATTTTAGACTCCGGCGCTGATGATTTTCTGTCTGAACCAATTAATAACGATGAATTTAAAGCAAGAATAACGGCACACATACGAAGAAATTTTGAAAACAACCTTAGTGAAAAAATGATGCTGTTTGATTCTAAAATATCGTATAAAATGATAAAAAGGACTGTAAACAGTACTGCCCAATGGGCTATAATGCTTATAGACATAGATAATTTTGAATATTATAAAAATATATACGGTGAACTTGCTGCCGATAAACTTTTACAGACTTATTCGGCAATAATTAAATCGGTAATAGAAAAGAAGGATTATATAGGTCAGCTTTCAAACGAAGATTTTATTGTTATTACGGATAATGAAAAAGCCGAAAAGATAGCAAATTATCTTGTATATGCTTTTGATACCGTAATATCCAAATTCTATAATAAAAATGATATAGAAAGAGGCTTTATATTCATGCACGGAGATGATGAAGCCGAAGATAAAGTAAATCTTGTATCAACCAGTATAGGGGTAATAACAAATCAATACAAAAAATATACCGACGTAAAACAAGTTATAAGTTCTTTAATTTCAACACATAAACTTGCAAAACAATATAACCAAGGCTCTAACTATATTGTAGAGCGTCCGAAAATTTCAGCAGATAAGGCTATAAAAAATAATGAACCAAACAATAACATACTAATTGCAGAGCCTGATGAAGCACTCTCAATATTGCTTGAAGCAACAGCAAGGCTTCAAGGCTACAATGTTAGAGTATTAAATGAATTTGAAGAAATTTTTGATGCCGTTCAAAGCTATAATCCGTCAATTATAATTCTTGATGCCGGAAATTCGGAAACATTGAAAGGACTTGAAGTTTGCAGAAAATTAAAATTCGGAACCGAAAATTTAAAATCAAATATAATATTTACAACGACAGTACATGACAAAGAACTGGTACTCAATGCAGGGGCTGATTTATATTTGCCTAAACCCTACGAACTTTCTGTTATGTTCAGCTGGATAAGAAAATTTAACGAAAATTTTTACAATTAAGGAGATTATTATGCAAATTAGAATTGAAAAAAAATCCATATTAGAGATTGAAGCAGATGTTATTGTGGTAAATCTGTTTGAAGGAGTGACAATCCCGGGAGGTGTAACAGGAATTGTCGATAAAGAATTTAATAACGTAATTTCTGATTTTATAATAAAGAAAGAAAAGTTTGACGGAAAATTCGGTAAAATATATAAACTTCCGCTTGTATGCAAGGATAAAAAACTTATAGTCGTTGGTTTGGGTAAAAGCAATGAATTTAATTATACAAAAATAAGGGATTTAACGGCAAAAGTAGTAAGGAGTCTTGGCGATAGTGATGAAAAAGTTGTTTCTATATTGCATGGAGCAGGTATAGCAGGACTTTGTCCGTTCGGATGCGCTAAAATGATTGCAGAAGGAGCATTATCAGGTATATATAGTTTTGATAAATACAAATCAGATAAAGAGGAATTAAAATTAAAAGAATTTATCATAGCTGAAATTAATGATGAAAAATTTGAAAAAGCTCAAAGAGGAATGGAGGAAGGCATAAAAACAGGTGAAGCGGTTAATCGGGCAAGAGATTTAATTAATGAATCTTCTCAATATTTATATCCTGAAACGCTTGCGGAATATGCGGTTAAAAATTCGGGAGTAAAAACAACAGTTTATGGCAGCGAGCAAATAAAAGACATGGGGATGAATGCATTTTTAGCTGTAGCGCAAGGCAGTGTACATCCTCCTAAATTAATACACATGGAATATAAAAGTGAAAATGCGAAGAAAAAAATAGCTATAGTAGGCAAGGGAATTACGTTTGATGCAGGCGGATTAGACCTTAAACCTCCGTCATCAATGCTTACAATGCGGGATGATATGTCAGGAGCTGCTGCTGTTATTACTGTAATGCGTGCAATATCAGAAATTAAACCGAAGGTTGAAGTTCACGGAATAATTGCGGCGTGTGAAAATATGCCCTCCGGTAGTGCATATAAACCGGGAGATGTTATCATAGCAAAAACAGGGAGAAGTATAGAAATTGATAATACTGATGCGGAAGGAAGGGTAACTCTTGCAGATGCATTAGCTTATGCAGAAGAACTTGGTGTTGATGAAATTATAGATATTGCAACATTAACAGGAGCATGCATGGTTGCACTCGGAACTGTCGCAAGCGGTATAATGGGAAATAACGAAGAAAAAACAGAAAAATTTATAAAAGCAGCAAAAGAGGCCGGAGAAAAATTCTGGCAGCTTCCTATGGATGAAGAATATGGCGATACTTTAAAAAGTGATATAGCTGATACAAAAAACACAGGAGGCAGAATGGGCGGAGCTTCCGCTGCAGGAGTATTTCTTTCTAAATTCATCAAAAATACACCCTGGATTCATCTTGATATAGCAGGTACGGCATTTTTAGAAAAGACCAATTCCGAAGGCATTAAAAATGCAACGGGTGTAGGTGTCAGAAGCCTTATAAAATATATTATGGACGTATAATTTTATTTTGAACCGAAAAATTTTTTTATCGTTATAAATTATGCAATAATATATACAGGAAAATATGAAACAAATTTTTATAGCAGTATTAATATTATTTTTGTCTTCATTATTACGTACTGAAGCGATAGATGAAATTAAAACAGGTGATACTTTAACCATTGAAAATTGTATTGAACTTGCAATAAAAAACAGTCCGCAAATCGAAATTTATAAACAGCAGGCTGAAATTCAGGATTATCGAAAAGGGCAGGCAAAAGCAAATTATTTTCCTTCAATAGGTGCAAGTGTCGGTTATGATTACGGAAATACAGATAACAGATACGGGTCAAACCAAAATAAAAATACTTCTGCAAGAGTTGCATTAAACCAATTAATATACAGTTTCGGCAAGGTTTTTTCTCAAGTCAAAATGCAGCAATTTTATAAAATTGCTGCTGAATATGACTTGCAAAATGCAATCTTAGATACTTCAAATAAAGTTCGTTCGGCATATTATGCAGTATTGGCTGCAAAAGCTAATGTTGATATTCAAAAAGCAAATGTTATGGTTAATGAAAGACAGTATAACAGAACAAAAGCTTTTTTTGAAGAAGGAATGGTTTCTAAAATTGACCTTGTAAATCAGGAAGTTTATTTGAGTGATGCGAAAATAAATCTTGTAAATGCGGAAAATGTTTATGATAACGCTATTATTCAACTGAATAATGCAATGTATATTATAAATGCTCCTGAATATAATATAGAAAATACTGAAACTTTTAATTTTAAAAATAATTTTGCACAGGTAAATTTAATAAATGTTGCAAATACAAAAACGCAATCAGACGAAAGAATTGAACCAAAAGATGCAGTTTTAACAACTCAGGTTGAAAAAACAGAAATATTGGAAAATTATAAGTTTGAAACATACCCTTTTTCGCTTGAAGAATCTGTTGAAAAAGCTTATAAAAACCGCCCCGATTTACTTTCTATGGAAGCAACACAAAAAGCGGTTAAAGAAGCATTGAATTATTCAAAAAAATCTTATTTCCCGGATTTAACCGCTTCTGCAGGTTATAACTGGAATAATAATTCATATTATAATACCAACGGAATAACTTTAGGGGCATACTTATCAATGAATAATTTAAATATAGCCGATACAAGATTGAAAATAAAAGAAAATAAAGCACAGCTTGAAATAGCAAATCAAAATGTTGAATTGATAAAAAAATCCGTATATTTTGAAGTCCAAAATGCTTATGTAAATATGATACAGCTTGAAAAAAATATTCCGCTTATTAAAACAAAAGTTAAACAGACACTTGAAAATTATGAACTGGCTGATGCCAGATATGAAGTTGGAATGGGAAATTTTATAGAACTACAGGATGCAAAAGAAAACTATAATAATGCTCAAAGAGAATATGTTCAGGCAATTTACAAATATAATACAGCATTAGTTGACCTTAAAACCGCAATGGGGGAAAAATGAAAAAAATTATAATTCCTATACTTTTAATATTATTAATACTTACACCTTTTGTAATAAATAAAAAATCAAATAAAGTTCAATATATAACGGATACAATCAGGGAAAGGACAATAACACAGATTGTTGAAGCAACGGGAACAATAGAGCCTGTTAATACCGTTGATATAGGAGCACAGGTTTCAGGCATGATAAGCAAAATTTATGTTGATTTTAATTCTGTAGTTAAAAAAGGAGAATTGCTTGCGCAAATAGATACCTCTTTATTTGAAGCTCAACTGCAGCAGACAATTGCAAATATTAACAATGCTAAAGCAGCACTTGCGAAAAATAATGCTCAATTAGAATATGATACAAAAACCTATAACAGATATAAAAATCTTTATTCAAGAAATTTAATTTCCAAAAATGATTTAGACTCGGCAGAAGCCTCGTATAAATCTGATTTAGCACAAGTTTCAGCTGCAAAAGCAAGTATCTTACAAGCCGAAGCAAATTATAAAACGGCTGTTGCAAATATGCGATATACAAAAATAACATCACCTGTTGACGGTATTGTTATATCAAAGGAAGTTGAAGAAGGACAGACTGTTGCAGCAAGTTTTCAAACACCTACTTTGTTCACTGTAGCAGAGGATTTAAATAAAATGAAAATTGAAACAAGCGTATCAGAAGCGGATATAGGCAGAGTAAGAGAAGGGCAGGAGGTTAATTACACTCTTGACGGTTATCCCGACAGCATATTTAAAGGAATTGTAACACAGGTGAGATTATCTCCCAAAACAGAATCAAATGTTGTAACATATACGGTTATTATAGGGGTAGAAAATGAAGATAATAAGCTTATGCCGGGTATGACAGCCAATGTTTCTATAATAACAAATAAAGCAGAAAATGTTTTAACAGTACCTAATAGTGCTTTAAAATTTACGGTTTCCGATAATAAGCAAAAATATGAACAGCAGGGAATTTGGACTGATAATAAAGGAAAACCTCAAAGAATAAATATAAAAACAGGTTTGAGCGATGATTCATATACACAGATTATTTCAGAAGAAATTAATGCAGGTGATAAAGTATATATCGGAAAAAAATTAAAAAATAAGAATAATCAAAAGCAAATGAGAGTTCCGAGATTATAAAGCCGGGTATTTAAACATGAATGCAATTTTAAACCAAAAATATCCATATTTAAGCAGATTTTTCAAGACAGCAATACAAGCAAACAGGCTGTTTCATTCCTTAATCTTTTACGGAAGTAATAGTTATCTTCAATATGCAATAGCACTTGAGCTTGCAAGACAATTAAACTGTCTTTTATCAGGTGATGAAAAAGGAAAAAACGATTGTCAGTGTCAAAACTGCAGGTGGATAAAAGAAAATAAACATCCTGCAGTTATGACAATATCCAAAATTGATAATAAAAATGATAAAGATACTACAAAAACAGTTATATCTGCTCAGCAGACAGAAATGATACTGAATAAAGTTTTTACTGCTTCTGATTATCATCGGGTTGTTATTTTTTGTAATGCTGACTTAAAAAAACTTATGTCAAAGGAAAAAGAAGAATATGAAGAATTTAAAACAATCGGGTTTTCTGCTCCTCAAGAAGAAAATAACGAAAATGTATGGTATCCTTCCGGTATAAACATGAAATGTTTTCCGGAAACAAGCGCAAATGCTATGTTAAAATCAATAGAAGAACCTTTAAACGGCATAACTTATATATTTTTAACAAATAATCAAAATGATTTGATTTCAACTATTGTATCAAGATCTCAGTCATTCTGCGTTCCGGATAATCGACAGGGGAAATATTCAACAGGCTTTTTTGCAAGATATTTTGATAAATATCCGGTTTTTCCATTTGAAAATGCACTTGATTTTGTTTATACGCTTTTGAATTATCAATCCGAAAACAATCTTGAAGCTTCTTATATTATAGATTGTATTCAATTTTATTTAACTGAAATATTAAAAATCAATACAAATAATAAAAATCTTGCAGGCAAAATATTTCGAGATATAGAAAAATTAGAAGAAGCAAAAAAAATGTTAAAATCTTATATAAAAGAACTGCAGGTATATGAACATATTGCCTTTTATTTTGCCGGAAAAATTAAATAGCGCAATATTAATATCACATTTTTTCGGGGGTATCAACTGCAATTAAATTCATTGCTGATTTTAATATTAATATTACCGCTTTAACAACAGATAATCTTGCACACATTAATTTTTCATTCTCAACAAGAACTTTTGAAAACGTATAAAATTTATGGAAATCACAGGCAAGCTCCTGCAAATATTTAGTTACTAAATATGGAGTTTTATTTTTTGCTGCACTTTGAACAACAAATTTATATTCTTCAAGTTTTAATATTAATTTTTTAGTTGTTTCCACTGATTTTTCATCGTCTGCTATCCAAATTAAATTAAAATCTGCTTTGGATAAATCCGGTTCAAATCCTTTTTGAATGGTATTATTAATAATATCAGGCTTATCAGCAGAAGCATTTCTTAAAATAGAGCATGCTCTTGCGTGTGCATACTGAACATAAAACACAGGATTATCATCGGTTTTTGATTTTGCAAGTTCAATATCAAAATCGAGAGTAGTATCAATGCTTTTCATTATCATCCAGTATCTTGTGGCATCAACTCCAACTTCGTCAATTAAGTCATCCAGAGTAACCATTTTAGTACGTTTACCCATCCTGACCTCTTCTCCGTTGATTACGAGATTAACCAATTGACCGAGTAATACTTCTAATGAATCGGGATTATAGCCTAAAACTTCCACAGCAGCACGCATTCTCGGAATATAGCCATGATGATCGGCTCCCCAAATGTTTAAAAGTTTGGTAAATCCGCGCTGCAATTTATCATAGTGATAAGCAATATCTGCCGTTAAATATGTATATGCGCCGTCTGATTTTTTTATTACTCTATCTTTTTCATCACCGTATTTTGATGATGCAAACCAGATTGCCCCGTCCTTTTCATATAATACACCAAGCTCCTGCAATTTTTTAATGCAGTTTTCAACTTTACCTGATTCGTGCAAAGTAATTTCACTAAAAAAATTGTCAAAAAAGGTGCGGAAATTTTTTAATAAAGCTTGTTGTTTAGCAAGCATTTTAAGCCTTGCATATTTGGAAATATATTTTAATTGTTCTTCGTTAAAATCCCCTGTCCAAATATTTTTAATTGTTTTTGCGCGTTCTTTTTCAGCTTCAATAAATTCTTTTGCAACGGGAATTAAAAATTCACCTGTATAAAAATTCTTTGCTTCTTCCTCATCGGAGGGGAAATCAATTTCAATGCCTAATTCTTGTAAAATCCTTATATATAAAGACTTGCCTAACTTTTGGATTTGACTTCCCGCATCATTTATATAAAACTCCTGATAAACGTCATAGCCTGAATATTTCATAATATTAGCGAGAGCACTCCCCATAGCAGCCCATCTGCCATGCCCTATATGAAAAGGTCCCGTAGGATTCGCGCTTACATACTCAAGAATTACCTTTTCCCCTTTACCAACGTTGTTTTTAGCATAATCGAGCTTTTTTTCAAGAATTTCATTAATAATTTTATTTAACATAGAAGAACTGATTTTGAAATTAATGAACCCTGCGGTTACATTAATTTCAAAACCGGACTTGTTTATTTCCGAAGCGATAATTTCTGCTGTTTTAGCCGGTGCAAGTTTTGTATAACGGGAAAGAGAAGACACATTTACCGCAAAATCGCCGAATTGAGAATTTTTGGGAATTTCGGACTGCAGATTATAGTTATCCTCAAGACTCATTTGTCCGAGCTTTTTATCCTTAACCAATAAACTTACAGCCGTCTTTACTTCATTCAAAAAAAACTCTCTTAACATAATTTTGCTTTCATAATGTGTATTACATTATGAATATAGCAAAAAAAGGTTGAAAATTAAATTATTTCTGAAATAACTTTATTTTTAACCATTTCACCGAACATGTCTATACCGGCCTTCATATTTTCCACATTTTTTACCATCTCTTTAATTTCTGTGATAATATCTGTCTTTGGACTTAAAAGAACACTATTCATAAATTAGACTCCGAAAAACTAACAATTATTTAATCGGAATTTTCTTTTATAAACTTTAGTTTTTATACCGTTATTATTACAATATTGTAACATATTGATATAAAAACTGCATAAATATTGTATTTTAAATAAATAAAAATAATATAAATGAGTATATCAAGAGATTAAAATGTTCTTTTATTTCCAGTCCGGATAGTAATAAACAGTGATTATATCCGTGGTTTTAATTTTTGCGTGTCCGCCTTTAATTATATTAGTAATTGAGCCTGTAGGCGGAAATGGTGTCAGGGCGAATTTTAAAGGATATACCCATATAAATCTGTTTTGCCCCTTTTTTATATAGGTACCTATAAGCTGTGATTTTTTTACATAAGGTATTTTAAAATTATCTATTATTATTTCGGCAGGAAAACCATTCATTCCGCTTGTTATAATACACTCTATTCTGCCTGTTACAATATCACCTTTTTTTAAGTTTAATCTATCGTTCTGTACATCTTTCAGAACTTTAAACTTCAATATTTGCCCTTCAAGAATAGGCATTTTAGTTGATATTTCCTCTGTTATTGATAATTTGACAGGAATACTTTCGGTTGAAGAATAGTCATATTCCAAACAATATGCAGGCAGGCAAAATATGATTAAGCAAAACAAAAAAGTTAAAATTTTATTCATATCTTATTGCCTTTGCTGATTTTGTTCTGATTTTTTCTTCTAATTTCTTGCGATTTTCAATAGAATTTAATAAAAAATTCTGATAATATTTATTTGAAATGTATTCGTTGTTTTCCAAATATTGAGGATACTTGTAAGTTAGGTATTCATAAATTGCGGCAAGTCTTTTAGAAGTTAAATTATGTCTGCTTATAAAGTCGCTTCTTTTTTGAGGACATGTTTTATTAATATAAACAATTAAAGCAAGCGGATTATATCCTGCATTAACCATATAATCAACAGCTCTTTTATCAGCTGTTGTTTCAAATTTTTTAGAGCCTGCAATTACTTCTAAGGAATCAAGTCTGCCTCCCCAGGCACCTGAATATGACTTAACTGCAAATGAAATTTCTCTTGAAAGCATTGCAGCAAGTTCATCATCAGTCTGTACAGATTGATAAAGTCCATCATATACAACAATCTGCCTTTTTAAAAGTGTTTTATCCGTTGAAAGCAATTTCTTTTTTGCTTCTTTGTTATATGTAAATACTATTCTTTTTTGTATTCTATTTTTGTTTAAAATATTCACTCCGACAGAATCAATCCTCGATTGCACCCTATTTTCTGCTGTAATATCAGCGTATGAGTAATCGGCAAATAAAACAATACTTAATAATACAAATAATTTTTTCATAAAATATAATTTCCTTACCTGTTATAATATTCCAAAACAGCATCTAAATATATATAATAAGTCATATAATATCATAAATTACGAAAAAATCATTTAAAATATTTTATAAATCCTCGTCTTCAAATCCGGGAGAGCGGCTTGGAAGTCTTTTGTAGCCGGGATTTGTATATACCGCTTTTTTTATATATTTATTTGTGTAATCACCTTTTTCAAAAAGTTTTTTCAGCATATTTTCTCTTTCAACAAGTGATGAAGCACTATTTGTGGCATCAGGATTTTTTTCCGTCAATTTTACCCAGGTAGCTGCTTCAAGAGTCCAGGCATAAGTTTCTTCATTTAATGAAGCAAATTTATCCTGATGTATTGCTTCATGCGCAAGTAATGCCGCAATAGCTTCCGGCGGAGCATTTCTATGCTTTTCATTTATATAAATATAAAGAGTTTTATTCGCTTTCTGCCAGCCTAAAGCATCAAACGATGCATATTCGGGATTTATTTCCGATAAATTTTTAAATTCTATTTTAAAAGGACGTTGGGTTAAATTATTCCCCAATAAAGCATTATAGGAATATTTTGATATATTGACACTGTTCATAAGCTCCATTGCCTGCATTATAACACCGTCTTTTGTAACTTTTTTATATTTTTTATGAAATTTTTCCGTTTGAAAATCCGGCTGATTGACGCTTACTCCGTCTTTTGCTTGATTAAGCAGCATTCTATCTTCATCAAGTCCGCCTTGCGCCTGAACATTCGGTTGAATAAACATTATAACCATCAATGCAATAAAAATTTTATTTTTCATTTTTTCCCTGTCTTATTAACTTAACTCCATAGTTTTAATTATTACCTATATTACTTTTAAGGACAAATTTTAATATGGCAATATAAAAATATAATCGGTATAAATTCAATAATAATTTATATCTTTGGATTTGTAACATTACATTAATAATATTTGGTTATAAAACTATACATAACGGTTGTTTCTATTTGAAATTACATTTGATTTATTATATTCTTTTTCATGTTAGTTTTCTTGAGAGGGAAAATATGGAAGAAATTTATGCCGAAAGTACTTATTTATTAGATTTGAGTAATATTGAGTATATTCCTGAAATAATATATAAATTAAGCTCTGTTTTAGAAAATGATGATATAAAAAATAAGCAGATATGTTTGAAATTAGGAAATGTAATTTTAAATGAAGCGCAGTTATTAAGTATTAAATCACTCATTAGCGGCTTTGATTCATCTCTTGTCAGTCTTGAGACAAAATCCGAAATTACCAAACAAACAGCTGCTTCTCTCGGAATAAAAATTACAGATTCGGAACAAAATGAACAAATAATTCAAAAAACAGAAACTTCGGATATTAGAACCGATGAACAAGTTCAGTCGGAAATACCTTCCGAAAATGTTAAAACAGCTGTTTCTCTGGAGGTTGATGCAGCAAGAGGCAGCGGCACCGACTTGGATGATATATCCTCTATTAATAAAGAATCCACGGTAAAAACAACAGAAGATTTACAGGATGAATTAGATGTAATATTTAATTCAAATTCGTCGATTTCCAATATTTTTCAGGCTGAAACAAATGAAAAATATGCTCCGAGAGAAGAATTAACCGATATCGTTGTTCCTAAAGAGGAATATACAAAGGAAGATATAGAAATAGAAACCTTCCCGACAAAATATATAAAACAAACAATACGCTCCGGACAGGTTATAAATTATGAAGGAAATATAATTATTATAGGAGATTGTCATCCGGGCAGCGAAATAAATGCTTCAGGCGATATTACCGTATGGGGAGTTTTAAGCGGTATAGCACATGCCGGTTCTGCCGGAAATGAAAAAGCGAGAGTCCGGGCTCTTAAAATGAATGCAATACAACTTAGAATTGCAAATTGTTATTCAAGAAGACCCGATTCTTTAAATTCAATTTTTGTTGAAAAAACAGACTCTTTTACACCGGAGGAGGCAAGAATAATAAATGGTGAAATAGTAGTATTTAAGATAAACGATTAAGGAGCGGATTAGATGGCAGGGAAAGTTATTGTAATTACTTCCGGAAAAGGCGGTGTAGGAAAAACAACTACCAGTGCAAATATCGGAACTGCACTTGCTCAAAACGGACACAGTGTTGTTCTTGTTGATACCGATATAGGTCTTAGAAATCTGGATTTGTTATTAGGCTTGGAAAACAGAATTGTTTATACCCTTGTTGATGTTGTTGAGGAACGCTGTAAATTGAAACAGGCACTTGTTCGTGATAAAAAAAATCAAAATTTATGCCTGCTTGCTGCTGCACAAACAAGAGATAAATCCTCTGTAAGCGCCGAACAGCTTAAGAAAATTACCGAAAAATTAAAAAAAGAATTTGATTATATTATTGTGGATTGCCCCGCCGGAATTGAACAGGGATTTCAGACCGCTATAGCAGGAGCTTCGGAAGCAATTGTCGTTACAACACCCGAAATGTCTGCCGTACGTGATGCGGATAGAATAATAGGTCTGCTTGATGCAGCAGAAGGTATTGAAAGTTATAAACTTCTTATTAACAGGGTAAGACCAAATATGATTAAATCTAATGACATGATGAGTGTTGAAGATGTTGAAAATATTCTTTCCTGTAAAAAAATCGGTGTTATTCCCGAAGATACAGGCATTATAACTTCTACAAACAGAGGTGAACCCATTGTTAATAATGAAAAATCTCTGGCAGGCAGAGCATATATAAACGTAGCTAAAAGAATTGACGGAGAGGATGTTCCTTTTCTCGATATCGATGAACCTCAGAATTTTGTAGAAAAAATTAAAAAGTTAATATCAGGCTTAAAAAAACAAGGAAAGGAGTAATAAAATGAAAATACTTTTTTCCGAACTCTATAATAAACTTTTAGAATTATTCCGCAGTGAAAAATCGGAAAATACGGGTGAATGTGCCGCTAACAGACTCCAAGTTATTTTAATGCATGACAGGACAAAACTTGACCCTTTAATTATGGGGAAAATGAGAGAAGAACTTATTGATGTATTTTCTAAATATGTTGTTATTGATAAGGAAAAACTTGAAATTGACTTAAAAAATGAAGGCGATGCGGCAGCTTTAATGCTTAATATTCCGATAGTAAGAGCTAAGACGGAAGAAGAATTAGAAGATATACGAAAAAAACTTCAAGAGGAAGAACAAAAAGTTAAAGATAATGAAATAGATGAAGAATTAACGGAAGACCAAAATGAAGAAAGTTTGGTTGAATTATCGAATTCCGATTCTGAAACAGAACCGACGCAAGAAGCAGTTATTGTAGAAGAAACTGATTCTGATGAAAAAATAAAAGATGAAATAAATGGTAATGAAACTGTAAATGAACAGTAAACAAAATATATGAATTTATTAGGAGAATAATTTATGCTGAAAGATAGATATTTCCCTCAGGAAATAGAGAAAAAATGGCAAAAAATATGGGATGATACAAAATTAAATAAAGTATATAACGATAAAGACAAGAAAAAATATTATGTACTTTCTATGTTGCCATATCCTTCAGGTAAATTACACATGGGGCATGTACGTAATTATACCATTTCTGATGTTATTGCACGATATAAAAGAATGAACGGTTTTAACGTATTACATCCGATGGGTTGGGATAGTTTTGGTCTGCCGGCAGAGAATGCTGCTATTCAACACGGAGCCAATCCTAAAAAATGGACTATGGATAATATTGCATATATGAAAATGCAGTTAAAATCTCTGGGGTTAATGATAGACTGGGATAGGGAAGTTACAACATGTTTGAGTGAATATTACCGCTGGACACAGTATTTCTTTATTCAAATGTTTAAAAAAGGTCTGGCATATAAAAAGGAAGCAGCGGTGAATTGGTGTAAAAACTGTGCCACCGTTCTTGCTAACGAGCAGGTTATAGAAGGAAAATGCTGGAGATGTGACGGAGATGTAGAAAAGAAATATCTTTCACAATGGTTTTTAAAGATTACAGATTATGCGCAGGAACTTTTAGATGATATAGAAAAGCTTAAAGGCTGGCCCGACAGCGTAAAAATAATGCAAAAAAATTGGATTGACCGCTCAACCGGAGCAATTTTGCGTTTTAAAGTAAAAGAAATAAAAGATCTCGAGGTTCCGGTTTATACAACAAGACCCGATACCGCTTACGGTATTACCTATCTGGTTGTAGCTCCCGAGTATAAAGATATTGAAAAATTAACAACAGCTGAAAATAAAAAAGCTGTTGAAGAATACAGACAAAATGCAAGAAAAATGTCTGAAATAGAAAGACTTTCAACCGAAAGAATCAAAACGGGAGTTCCATTAGGTACACATTTGATTAATCCGTTAAACGGCGAAGAATTTCCGATTTGGACTGCCGATTATGCTCTTGCCGAATACGGGACAGGAGCTGTTATGGCAGTTCCTGCACATGATGAGCGTGACTTTGCTTTCGCTAAAAAATATAATATGCCTATAAAAGTAGTTATTCAAAATCCTGAAAATCCTTTAACCGAGTTAAAAGAAGCATATACAGAAAAAGGAGTGCTTGTAAATTCCGAAGATTGCACCGGACTTGATAACGAAAAAGCTAAACAGGTTATTATCGAAAAAGCGGTAAAAGGCGGTTTCGGCGAAGCAAAAGTTCAATTCAGACTCCGTGATTGGCTTATTTCGCGTCAGAGATACTGGGGAACACCTATTCCTATTGTATATTGTCCTAATTGCGGAACAGTAAGCGTTGATGAAAAAGATTTACCGGTGCTTTTACCCGAAGATGTTGATTTTAGCGTAAAAGGGATGTCTCCTGTATGCACTTCAAAATCATTTAAATATACAACTTGTCCTAAATGCGGTGCAAAAGCAGAGCGTGAAACAGATACTATGGATACATTTATGTGTTCAAACTGGTATTTTTACCGTTATACGGACGCAAGAAACGATAAAGCTCCGTTTGATAAAGATATTCTGCATTACTGGGCACCTGTTGATCAGTATGTAGGGGGGATTGAACATGCTATTCTGCACTTATTATACTCAAGATTTTTTACTAAAGTACTTAGAGATTTAGGTGAAATAAATATAGATGAGCCGTTTAAAAATCTGCTTACTCAAGGTATGGTTTTAAAGGACGGGTCTAAAATGTCTAAGTCTAAAGGTAATACTGTTGATCCGGATGAAATATTCGCAAATTACGGAGCTGATACTGCAAGATTATTTATTTTATCCGATTCACCACCAAACCGAGATTTTGATTGGTCTGATGCCGGAGTTGAAGGTTGTTATAAATTTTTAAACCGTTTATGGAAAGTATTCAGCGATAATCAAAAAAATATTTTACTTGATTATAAGCTTCCTGAGATTGGGTTATTATCGAAAGAGAATAATGATTTAGTCCGTGAAGTACACATGACAATCAAGAAAATTTCCCAGGATATTTCAAACGAATTTCAATTTAACACTGTAATTTCTAAATACAGAGAATTTACAAATGTTTTATATGATTATTTAAAGACCAAAACTGAATTTTCTGATGAAGATAAACAGGTATTTAGTTTTGCGGTTATAACGTTTTTAAAACTTATAGCTCCGGTGCTCCCTCATTTATCAGAAGAAATTTATGAAGGGCTTGGCGGTAAAAATTCGGTTCATCTTCTTGAATGGCCGCAGTATGATGAAGCACTTGCAAAAGCAAGTACTATAACTCTTGTTGTTCAAATTAACGGCAAAGTTAAAGATAAAATTGAAATAAATGCTGATTGTTCAAAAGAAGAACTTGAAAAAACAGCACTTGCAAGTGAAAAAATTAAAGATTTAATACGGGATAAACAAATTGTAAAAATAATTGTTGTACCTGCAAAACTTGTTAATATAGTTATTAGATAAAAATCTCAGTAAATAAATTTTCATTAATTTTATAGATGACTCGTTTATAATTTATACGGGTCATTTTTATTAATAATCATAATGTTCGCGTTTATTCAAATATTCGCGAATTGTATTTAATGAAGCCTGAATAATTCTTGTAATACGGGAAGAAGAAAGCCCGATTTGCTGTGCAATTTCTTTAACCTGCATATTGCGGTAAAATCTGTACTCAATAATAGTTCTTTCTTTTTGAGGAAGTTTTGAAATTGCTTCTCTTATAACTCTGCCAAGTTCAGCAATTTCAGCTTTTTCGTCAGGCAGAGCAGACGGGTCTTTAATAAAATCAAAAGGTGAATCATTATCAGAAGCTGCAGCAGCTAAACTATCTATAGAAAGAATTGTTTCATAAATAGCTTCTCTTATTTTTCCGGGATTAATTGACTCTCCTTCTTCAGAGCTTTCCTCCTCGGAACTAATGTTTACATTTTCAGCTTCTTCATCTTTATTAGAATGTTTGAGCGAATACCATTTATACCTGTTTCTCAGTTCATTTCTGATTGCCCAGCGCACAGCCGTAGCAATATAAGCATTATTATATCTTGCGAGCTGTTCATCGGTCTTATCTTTTATCATAACTTGAATTGCAATAATACCTATACTGACGAGCTCATCATAATCCACCATATGAGAGGGGATACGCTTATGTTCTACCCTTGCTACCTTCTCGATAATATCAATGTAATCTTGTATTTTTGCATGCATATTAAAAATCTGCTGTTGTGTCTTATTCTATTCTACTACTTTTTTGTCCATTTCGCAAATTTACTAATCTATTTAATACAAAAAGAGTATAAAAATTTGGGGAATTATATATTTTCTGTTGCAAAAAATATATAAATTACCAAGATTTATTTTGTTATAACAAAAATAGCTTCCTGAGCAAATAAATTAGAAAAAATATTATACTGAATACCATTTTTTATATTTGCCTTTGTTGTATAAATTCCTTCCAAAATTTTAAAATTATGGTTATGAGCAAATACAAAGAAATCTTTTATTGTCAAAAGATGTATATTAGGAGTATTATACCATTCAAAAGGTAATACTCTTGATTTTGGCATCCGTCCCGTAAAACAAAAATTTAATCGTACTTTCCAATAAGCAAAATTAGGAAAACTTACTATGCATTTTTTACCGACCCGCAGCATCTCTTCTATTACGAATTCAGGATTTTGAGTTGTTTGCAATGTTTGATTTAATATAACATAATCATAAGAATTTGTTTTAAACTGTTTTAAACCTTCGTCTATATTTCCCTGAATGACGGATAATCCTTTCGACAAGCATTTAATAACCTCATCTTGAACAATTTCAATACCAACACCTTTTATTTGTTTTTTATCTTTTAATAACTTTAGCAGAGTACCGTTTCCACAGCCCAAATCTAAGATACGTGATTTTTCTTCAATTATATCAACAATTATTGAATAATTAAGATGAAGTCCTTTTGATTCAACATAATGTTTTTTAAATTTCAAAAGATTTCTCCTTTATATGTTCATTTAAAAAACTTTTTATAATTTTTGATTGAACTTCATATTCAAGCAAAAAAGCATCATGTCCGCAAGAAGATTTAATTTCACAATATGATACATCTTTATCCAGCTGCATTAAAGTATTAACTATTTCTTTTGATTGACTTGAAGGAAATAACCAATCAGAATCGAAGGAAATTACCAAAAACTTTGCATTTGTATCTTTAAAAGCATTTTGAAGCGAACCGTATTTTTTTGCAGGATCAAAATAATCAACTGCTTTTGTAATATATAAATAACTGTTAGCATCAAACCTATCTACAAAAATCTGACCCTGGTGCTGCAAATAGCTTTCAACCTGAAAATCTATATCAAAATTAAAATCATAATGATTTTTATTCTGCAATTTTCTTCCGAATTTATTATACATAGCTTCTTCGCATAGATAGGTTATATGTCCTATCATTCTTGCATTAGATAAACCTCTATCGGGTTTTTCGGTATTTTCATAATAATTTCCGTTATTCCAATTCGGATCTGAGATAATTGAGTTTCTGCCGACGGCATTAAATGCTATTGCTTGCGGTGATAAGCGTGATGTAGTGGCAATTAGAATTGCAGATTTAACCATATCGGGATAGCTGATTGTAAATTGTATAGCTTCCATTCCGCCCATTGAACCTCCGGCTACCGCATAAAGTGTCTTAATTCCGAAGTAATCCAGCAATTCTTTTTGTACTTTTACTGTATCTTCTATTGTAAAAACCGGAAAACTAAGAGCATAAGGTTTATTTGTTTCGGGGTTAATTGATGACGGCCCTGTTGTTCCGGAACATCCGCCTAAAATATTTGTTGAAATTATAAAATATTTATTGGTATCAAATGCTTTACCTTCACCAATCAAGTCATCCCACCAGCCGGGTTTTTTATCTTCTTCTGAATTATAACAGGCAGCATGAGCTGTTCCCGTCAGGGCATGAATGACTAAAACAGCATTATCTTTATTTTCGTTTAAAGTTCCGTAAGTTTCATAAGCCACGGTAATAGGACCAAATTCAACTCCGCTTTCAAATTTGACTTTTTTATTTATTTTATACAATTTTGTTTCAACTATTTTTTTTTTCATTATTTTCTTGATATTTCTATTGCCCTGTCAATATCATTTATAATATCATCTATATTTTCGAGTCCTATTGATGCTCTCATAAAATCTTTTGAAATACCTGCCTGTTTTAATTGCTCATCACTCAGCTGTCTGTGAGTAGTACCCGCCGGATATGTTATAATGGAGCGAATATCACCTAAGTTTGTTGCATGTATAAACAACTTTAAAGCTTCAATAAACTTTCTGCCGTTTCCTTCAACACCAAATGCCAATAATGATGATGCACCGTTTTTTAAATATTTTTGCGCCAAATCATAATTTACATTTGATTTTAATAAAGGATAATTCACCCAATTTACATTAGGATGTTTTTCCAAATGTTCGGCGAGTAAAAGAGCATTTTCACAATGTCTTTGCATTCTTACGTGTAAAGTTTCAAGTCCGAGCATTGTTAAATAAGCATTAAAAGGACTCTGGCAGCAGCCTAAATCGCGGACTAAATGAGCTCTGCATTTAACTATATAACCCAAATCCCCAAAATCTTTATTATATGTTAATCCATGATAGCTTTCATCCGGGGTTGTTAAACATTTAAATTTATCATTTTGTCCCCAGTCAAATTTACCGCTGTCTATAATAGCTCCGCCCATTGCATTACCGTGTCCGGATAAATATTTTGTTGTCGAATGAACTACAATATCCGCTCCAAATTCAAACGGACGGCACAAATAAGGTGTTGCAACCGTATTATCCACAATTAACGGTATTCCGTATTTATGCGCTAATTTAGCCAAAGGTTCAATATCTGCCACATTTATCGAGGGGTTCCCTATTGTTTCGGTATATAAACATTTTGTTTTATTTGTAATCTCTTTTTCCCAATCAGAAATATTATCACCTGAAATTAATTTGACATTAATTCCAAATTGTTTAAGCGTCTTTATAAAAAGATTATATGTTCCGCCATATATTTTATCGGTCGATATTATTTCATCACCTGCTTGTGTAATATTCAAAATTGCAACTAAAATTGCCGACATTCCGGAGGAGGTCAATAAGGCTCCACTTCCATTTTCTAATGCAGCAATCCTTTTTTCAACAATATCATTTGAAGGATTGGTTAAACGCGTATAAATATCGCCTTCCTGCTTTAAATCAAATAAATTTACTGCATAATCAACACTGTCAAAACTATATGCCGTATTTGCATATATAGGATGTGATATTGAATGATTTTGTTTTTTTAAATCAATAAATCCTTGCGTTGCAATTGTTTCAAATTTCATAATTCAACCTCTTAATGATTATAGTCCTTTATTTTAATGCTAACATAAATATATAAGAAGTTTTCTATGAGTATTTTAATATTTATTTTAAATTGTGAGTGTTCAATTGGAGAAATATCTTAAAGTATGGCAGAAAGATTTTAGCAGACATACAATCCGTTACCTTTGTTACAAAACGACTATATGCATTAAAAAATCATTTTTGTTTTATAATTAGCGTATGTTTTTAGATAAAGCAAAAATAAAAATACTTTCAGGTAAAGGCGGAAACGGCATAGTAGCATGGCGCAGGGAAAAGTATGTTGATAAAGGCGGCCCGGCGGGCGGTAATGGCGGTAAAGGCGGAGATGTCTATATCGTAGCCGATGAGGATATCTCAACACTTATGGATTTTCAGTTTCAATCAGTATTTAAAGCCGAAAACGGTGAAAACGGTTATATAAAAACTCAGCACGGAAAATGCGGAAAAGATTTATACATTAGAGTTCCTTTGGGTACTGTTATTAAAGATTGTTCAAACGGAAAAATTATTGCCGATTTAAATACCGCAGGTCAAAAAATACTTGCAGCTCAGGGCGGCAGAGGCGGCAGAGGCAATGCCTGCTTTGCTACACCTCAAAAAAGAGCACCCCAATATTGTGAACCCGGTGAAAGCGGTATTGAAAGAACTTTAGAATTGGAATTAAAACTTATTGCCGATATCGGGCTGTTAGGGCTTCCTAATGCGGGAAAATCAACTTTTATCAGCGTAGTTAGCAGCGCAAAACCTAAAATTGCAGATTATCCTTTTACTACTCTTACTCCAAATCTCGGAGTAGTAAAAAAAGATACAGGCGGAGGTTTTGTTATTGCAGATATCCCCGGATTAATAGAAGGAGCTTCTGAAGGTACGGGACTCGGTCATGAATTTTTGCGCCACGTTGAAAGATGCAGATTCCTTATTCATATAGTTGATTTGACATTAGATAACCCGATTAAAAATTATAAAACAATAAATGAAGAATTAAAAAAACATTCGGAAGCTTTATCTAAAGTATATCAGGTAGTTGCGCTTAATAAAACAGATGCGGTAAATGAAGAATTAAAACAAAAATATTATAATGAATTTAAAAAATTAGCAGAAGATGTTTTCTTAATTTCTGCTGCAACAGGTGAAAATATTAAAGAGTTTATGTATTTTGTTTCTAAAAAAGTAGATGAAATACCAAAGCCTGTAATAAAAGTTGATACGGAAGCAGATGATGCCGCAAAAGATAATGATGACAGTTCATACAGTGTTTATAAAGTTGATAAGCATACTTTTATTGTAGAAGGCGGAAAAATTTTCAGGCTCGCAAATGTTACTGACGGAAGAAATACCGAGCAATTATACAGATTTCAAAATATATTAAAATCTATGGGCGTGTTTGATGCGTTAAAAGCTGCCGGAGTAAAAGAAGGCGATTTAGTTAAAATCGGTCATCTTGAATTTGATTATTTATATTAAACAGATGATAATGTTTTAGAGGTTGAATGGAAAATATAAAATCGACTACTCCTATAATATCAGTTATAGTTCCTGTTTTTAATGTTCAAGATTACATTAAACAATGTTTAGACAGCATTTTAAACCAAACTTTTTCTGATTTTGAATTAATTTGTATTGATGACGGGTCAGAAGATAATTCCGGAAAAATTTTAGAGGAATATAAAAATATTGATACAAGAATAAAAATTATAACTAAAAAAAACGGCGGTTTATCTTCTGCACGCAATACGGGCTTAAAATATGCAAAAGGCAGATTTGTATGCTTTATTGATTCTGACGATTGGGTTTCTCCATATATGTTGGAAAAACTTTATGAAAATATTACTAAATTCAATACCGATATATCAATGTGTGCCGTCAGCTTATTTGATGAAAACCTGCATAAAATAAAAAATGACCCATATTTTAATTTATCTGTCTTTCCTAAAAGTTTTAACAACAAAGTTTTTTCTTATGAAGATACAAAAGCTTTTATTTCAGATATTCCTGTTATGGCATGGAATAAAATTTATCGCCATAGCTTTTTAAAAAATTACAAAGCAGGATTTATTGAAGGTAAAATATTTGAAGACGGGGCTTTTTTCTTTTCACTTTTTTTTAAAACAAAACGAGTTTCTTTAATTCGTGATTACCTGTATTTTTATAGAATTAACCGTAAAAATTCTATTTTAGTTACAAATAATGACAAGTTTCTTGATATTATCGATATCGTGAATATAATGTTCGAGGCTCTTAAATCCTCAACCGTATTCAATGAGGTTAAATATGCCTTCCATAAAAGAAAAGCTGATGATATTATTTACAGATATCAAATAATAGAAAAATCTTTAAAAAGGAAATTCGCAAAAAAATTTAAAAAATCCTCCTGCTTATTGAACGAAAAATATTTTAATTTATCAAAAATCAATAATGATGAACCTGTAACATATAAATGTCTTTGTGAAATAAAAAACAATACAAGTATTTTTTCATTTTATAACTATAGATTAAAAAAAAGATTAATGCGCAAAATTATGCAGATACTTGAAACAGATAAAAATAACTATTTTTTGAAACTATGGAATTTTAAAACATATATAAAAAAATGCCCGAATATATTTAATATCTTCTATGAAAATGACAAAATATACATAAATATATTAAACAGAATAAAATTTAATTTTAATTTTGAATATTCAAAGTTAGAAAAATTATAAAAAAAGCGGAATTTTTTATTAATTCCGCAAAAACTACGTAAATATAGCTCTAAACTTAATCATCACATGTTGACCACGTGCGTGTATCTTGTGTATTTTGGCAATAGCAATATTCTGTCCAGTGGTAATAATGTGTTAATTGACCGCCCAGTTTTGAACAATGATTTGCGCAAGCGTTCCAAGAATTAATATTTAACTCACATCCGCCTATTGCCTTATTTGTTACAAAATTACCAAAATCACAGTGTCTGCCTGTAGTGCCATAACGAGAAAAACAAGCACTGTTTGCATTATTCCAAAAATAGCATTCGCACCATGCCATAAACTCATTATTTTCCACAATATCGTCAAAAAGTTTTTGTATATCCTCTTGTGATAAATTTTCAACTGCATCTAAATTCATATTTCTTCCTTT
>CAJOJP010000009.1 GCA_905234915.1 Candidatus Gastranaerophilales bacterium | reverse complement strand
AAATAAGCGGGTGTAACAGCTCCGAAAAGTGTTTTCTTTTTGCAGTATTCTAAAATTTCGGAAATAAAAAGTCCAGTTAATTACAGAACGTTATACTAGCACAAAATATTGCCACAAATATCTTATATTGCTATAATTTTAACAGGTGGTTATTATTATGAATAATTGCAGGGCTAGTGAAAATTCTGTTGTATTTACTCCTTTTGGAATAATGCATTGCGGTTTATTATCCGATAAAAGATATAATTTAATAGTAGTAAATTCTTTTGAAACTGATAATAAAAAAATTTTAAATAATATTTGTAACCAAATTTCAGAGCTTTATTCGCATCGACTTTTAGATAAAGAAAAGCTTGTTTTGCGTTTAAATTGCAGAGATTCTTCAAAAATAAACATATATAATCAACTTTTTGATATTTTACGCATTAACGGTTTTTGTAAAATTGAATTTATAAATAAAAATCTGCAATATAATCAATTAATTGAAAAAATGTTAAAAGAACAAAAAGCAGCTCTGTGCTTAAAATTGGATTACGGCGAAAAATTAAACGAAAAATCCGTTAAAAATCTGAAAACATATCTTGCTAATGCAAAGGATAAAGAAAATATTAATGTTCATTGCGTTATTAATGATATAAATACCGCTAATAAAAAAGGAATAGATGATTTTATTAAACTTATGTATAAAATAGGAATAAATACAATAGGTTTAAGAATAAACGGCAAGTATTTTGATTCAAGTGTATATTATAATTTCCCTGAAAATTTAAACAGAATTTTTATTGATTTTTTTAAAACAGCAAGAAAATATAATTTTTGTATAGATGTAAAAAATAAAGAGCAAAATGAATTTTTAAGAAAATTATGCAAAAAGAAAAAAACAAAAAAAGAAACCTTCAGACATAAATTAAAAAAATTCATTTTACGCATAGAGGAAAATAATGAAATATAAAAGCTGTCATCTTATAGAACATGGTATATCACTTGATATAGACAGTATAAAAGCCTGTTGTTTATCACGTGAATTTAATAAAGGAATGCTCATGATTGAGCATAGATTTGAAAATAATACAATAGACTGGGAACATTTATTTTTTGTAAAACGAAATCAGCGTACACACCAAAAAAACGGAAGAGATTTACCTGCCTGTGAGGGTTGTTATAACTTACGTGAAGAAGATTGGGATGATGAAGATTATATTTCTTATGTAAATTTTGACCATTGGAGTGAATGTAATTCACACTGCATTTATTGCGGAGTTCATAAAAATAAACCGAAAACAAAAAATAATGCATTAAATGCAATGAAAGATTTAATAAAAAAGGGGAAATTCAGAAATAACGGAGAAATTACTTTTCAGGGCGGAGAACCAACCGTTTTAAAAGAATTTAATGAACTTTTGAAACTTTTTTTAAAACAGGGCTGCAGAGTCAGAATACATTCTTCGGGTATTTTATTTAACCGCGAAATTAGAAACGGTATAAAAAAAGGGGTTGTAAGCGTTGTTATTTCGCCTGATTCGGCATCACCGATTACATATAGAAAAATTAAACGCGTGGATAAATCCGAAGCTGTTTGGAAAAATATAATTCATTACCGCCGCGGTTTAAATGACGAAAAAGCAAAACTTGTCAGAGTAAAATACATAATAATTCCCGGAATTAATGATAACTTTGAAGAAGTAACCGAATTTTTAAATAAAATAAAAAAATTAAATATAAAAAGCGTTATTGTCGATTTTGAATATGCTTATGCTAACAATAATGCAGGGAAAATATTCCCTCATATTTTTATTCTAAACGATTATATAGAACACTTCTGCAAGGAAAACGAAATAGAATATCATTTATATGATTCTGCATTATATGCTGAACGTGACAGAAAATTTAAAAAAACTACAGATTTTTCCCCTGAAAATTTAATAAAAGAAATAAATTATTATAAACATAATATAAGAAATTAATTCAAAAGCAGTAACAAATTTCTTGTTACTGCTTTTTGCATGTGTGTATAGGCATATATGAAAAGGAAAAAATATTATTTTAAATTGAGGCTTGAGGTGTTGTTGATACCGGTGTTGATGAAATATTCGGTGCTGAAGGAGTTGATACAGGTTGTGGAGTTTGCACTTGTACCGGTGTAGGAGTCCGTGTTTGAACAGGCTGAGAAGGAGTCTGTGGAGTTTGCGGTTTAGGTGTGTCTGAGGGCTTTGCGGAAGTTTGTTTAGCTTTATCGCCTTTATCACCGGCTTTTTTATCACCGGCTTTTTTGTCATCCTCCTTCGGTTTTCCGTTTAACATATCAGTTGTTTTTGCAAACATTGCTAAATATTCATTTTCTTCAACGGGTTTACCTTGTGCCATTTGACCTAAGGCTAAAGCTCCCTGAGCACCTCTTGTCATTGTTCCTAAGAAATCCATTGATTTAGCAAATTGTGAATCAGGGTTATTATTCAAAAGTGATTTTATTTGATCTTCATATTGTAATGCCGCACCCAGAACCTGTTTGAAATCACCTGATTTTATAGCTTTTATGGTATTTTCTGCCATTTCTTTCTGTTTTAATATTTCTTCTGCCTGATCTTTTGCCTCAACAAGTCCCTGCAGGCTTTCTTGTTTAGCTGCAAGACTTTCAAGCTCTTGCATTGCAATACCTTCCAGTGCTTCAAAATTACCCTGAGCAGCTTGAACAGCAGCTTCTACATATTCCATATTTTTATTAACAGTTTCAAGTCCTTGTTTTGCAGTATCAAGTGATTCTTTTGCACCTACTAATGTTCCATTATCCGCTTCCCACTTAGCTTCTGCTATTTCAAGCTCTTTTTCTGCCATTTCTAATACTGCTTTTTCAGCTTCTGCTGCTGCGCGTAATCCCGGTTCGGCGGGAGTACCTACAGCCGCATCTGCTGCTGCTTCTGCTGCAGTATAATCAGCAGTTGCTGCTGTTACTGCAGCTTCACAGGCAGTAAGTGTAGCATCATCAGCTCTAACTAATGCGGTTACAGCGTTCACAACCGCATCTGCTGTTTCTACGGCTTGGGTAGCAGTTCCCAATAATTGTTTAACTTCGCCCAATTCATTTTCCTGAGCTTGTACTTCTTTTCCTGCTGCATCGCTACTTTCATCAGCTCGCCGTGAGCTTCCTGTTGCCCTTACAACATCATCTTCGCCTGTTTGTCGATTAACTTTTGCAGTTTCATCACTTATTCTTGCATTTCCAGTGTCTTGTACTGCTGCTCGTACGTCTTGATTTTGATCAGGATTTGATGCTTCTGTTTGTACCTCTCCTCTTTCTTGTACTGTTTGACCCAGTTCAGCTCGTAATTCCTGTCCGTTCATTCCATTAAGATCTTTAAAAGTGACACCTGCATCGCTACCGCCACCGCCTTGCCCAAAGCCTCCTGCACCTGCAAAGTCTCCTGCTCCGAAACCAAAGTCACCGCCAAACTCACCTTCGCCTAAATCTAACTCCAAATCAGTTTCAATATCGTCACCTTCGCCTTCGCCTTCAGCTTTTTTATCTTTAGGTTCTTTTGGGGCTTCAGGTGCTTTAGGTGTTTCATCAGCCTCCTGTGCCACTGGAACTTGAAGTGTATCAAGTGCTACTAAATCAACAATGTCACCAAGAGTAAGATTATTATAAGCATCCCACTCTGCTTGTTGATCTGCTGTCGGATTAGTTCCGGGATGAGCGGGATCACTTGCTTCAGCTAACATTTGAATTGCCTCTTGCCAGGACAATTTGCCGGTTTTAAGAGCCTCTTGAGGATTTTCAACTCCCTGTGCTTTAAGACGTTGTATTTCTTGCGGTGTAAGCTGTCTGACGCTCCCACCACTAAGCACACTCCCGCCGCGACCTACATTGCCTGCTCCACTGCTTGCAAATATTCCGCCTGCTCCATCCACTGCTGCCATTTTATTTTCCTTTTCTGTTTACACATGTTCTTTATCGGCATATTCAGAAAATTTATTTAGTAAATAGGCATAAATTGTAACAAAATGTTAAAAACTTAATTCTGTTTTATTTCTTCGGTTTCACTATAAATTCTTTCGGTTCGGATAATTGTATATCCAAAACCGAATAAGGCTATTATAATCAAGCAAAAAGCAAATATCTGCATTTCATTGTTTCTCCACAAACTTTACTAATTTATCAATTTTTACGGATAAACTTTTAATTCAATAGCTTTAATTTTTAAATCATTCATATTTGTTATCATCCATAAATTTATTATAACATAACCACTAGAGCGTTCCTTAAATAATTGGACTTTTTGAAATAAAAAATGAAAAAAAGAAAATACTTTGAAGAGCATTGAGCACGCGCATTTCTTTAGCAAGCACCTTGCTACATTAATTTATTTTTTATCAATAATAAAAAAATAGCTGGTGCGGCTTAAGAAATAAGCGGGTGTAACAGCTCCGAAAAGTGTTTTCTTTTTGCAGTATTCTAAAATTTCGGAAATAAAAAGTCCAGTTAATTACAGAACGTTATACTACATTAAAACAATTCAACTAAAATTCCACAACGGCAAGTCTTTTTCTCACATAAATTTTTTGATATAATTATATAAAAATAAAATAAAGGACTATCAGATGGATATATCATTATCACCCGATATTGAAAGATTTTTGCGTATAAAAGTTGCCGAGGGTTTGTATGATTCATTAAATGAAGCAATTAATGCAACTCTTTCCATAGTACTGGCAAAAGATTGTATCTCTAAAGAGGAGCTTGATATGCTTAATGCCGATATTCAAAAAGGAATAGATGACGCAAATAAAGGTAATGTTTCTGATGCATTTGAATTTTTGAACGAATTAAAGGCTAAGTATGAATAAAGCTATTTTTATAACAGATATAGCCAAAGCAGATATATCCCAAATAACGGAATATATTGCTAAAGATAATAAGTCTGCATCTTTTTTGATTGCAGACAATTTTTATAAGACGTTTGAATTGTTATCAAAATTTCCTATGGCAGGTACAAAAAAGAACGGTTTAATCGACAAAACCGTTCGTATTTATATAATGAAGAAAAACTTTGCTATAGTTTACAGAATTAATTTCGATAAAATTGAAATATTAAGGATATTAACAAGATATCAAAATATTTTAGCAGTATTAAACTAATTATCAATTAAAACAATTCAACTAAAATTCCACAACGGCAAGTCTTTTTCCGTAATATTTTTTCAATAAACTATCATATTCTTTAGTTAAATATTTAATTGATTCCATTGCATTTTTATCTTTAAGTTTATCAAAACAGCTGTTAATATTGTCATCAACTTCTTTTATAAATTCAATATCTCCGTTTTTTTGGCAGGTTTCAATAAATTGTTTATAAAAATTCAATGGAGTCATTTGCTGATTTGATTTTGATTCCTCCATATAAACTTTTAAAAGTTGTTCATATTGTTCTATATCTTTACCTGAACTTTTATATTTTTCAATGGTTTTATGAATGCCGAAACTCATTGCTGTTCCCCATTTATGATATAACATTCCGTATTTTTCCAAATTATCGTCTATTATTGAGGATACTAATATAGGTTTTTCGTATATTTTTGGTGTTTCTTCAATATGCTCTTTTTCTCTCGGGTCTTTGATTATATATTGAAATCCGTTTTGTAAATCAGGCATTTGTAAATCCTTAGAAAGTTCTTTTATTAAACTCTTAGGCATTAATGTTCCAACAAACAACGGTTCATATATAAGCCCCATTTGTGAAAGTTCCTCCTGTCTTGCCCAGGATTTTTTCATACACAGGGAAAATCTCTTTCTTGCCCAGTTATTTTTATCCCAGAAATCTTTCAAACTTACATTGCTGCGAGTATCGTTAATTAAATCTTCACTGTTTTTTACGTAATTTTTTTTCATAAATTTAGACATACTCTTTTTTATGGAGTCTGCCTCTTTATAGCTCCAGGCTCTTAGTAAAACCTGAGAAAATCTTTCGCTTTCTTCAGGGTTTTTTTCAAAAAATTCTTTTTTGGATGAAGTGAGCTCTGCTATTTTTTCGGGATTTTCAATAGAACCTCTTTTTATTCCTTCTCTTATAGCCTGTTTATGTTCTTCGCTCATTGGTCTTCCGGGTGAACTTATTCTTGTTTTTGAAGCAGCTTCTTGCGTACTTTCTGCCGATTTGTTTTCAACTTTAGCAGACGATTTTTTATGTTCAATTTCTTTAGCTCTCTGTGACATAAATGCGGAAAATTTATCATTATAATCTTTATCTGAAAGCTTTAAATACTGTCCGTAAACTCTGTTTACTTTCGGTATTTGTAATTTATCTAAAACTCCGTCAATATTCTGACCGTATTCTTTTTGAAGTGCGGTAAGTGAAAACCCTTCGCCCCAGTATAATTGAAGAAGCTGCAAAGAAACATCGGTATCAGGGTCAAAGCCTTTTATTTCACCGTGTTTAACTTTATCTATAAAAGAGCCTTTTTGGTAGCTGACCCTTTTATCAGAATCAGAGAGTACATCTTTAAATTCATCATATATTGTTACATCTGATAACTCTTTACAGTCTTTCAAATCGGAATAATACTCCCGGTGAATATCTAAAAGCAGTTTTTTATCCGGATTACCTTTTTCCAAGGTTTCGTTAATTTCTTCTCTCAGTCCTTCGGAAGGGTAAGCGTTATATTTATCTAATTGCCTTTTGGTATCCGCTAAATTCATACTTTTACCGCCCGTAAAAGCTATGGCATTATAAAAATTATATGAGGGAAATTCAAATTTTTTGTGTTCATTATTCAAATTATTATTTTTACTGCTGTATTGCATCGGTTTTTTATAAAGTAAATCAGCAGAATACAAAACTGCCCCGATTTTTCCGGTTTCCATTTTATACATTCCTTTCTTATATTTTTCAATCTTCTGCTCGTAATAAAAACAAAAAAAATTTTTTTTGCTAAAAATATTTATTATAATTTAAATACATATTAGACTATTAAAGTTAATATACATCAGGAAGTATATTTAGTATAAATTATTATGAACCGGCACAATACATACAAAAAATTAAAAAAAGTGTATAATAAAGAAATAGGAGATGAGTTTTGGAATTTTCTTTTTTACATATATCTGATATTCACTTAGATAGACCTTTTTCAAATTTGAATAATTTTTCCATTGATGATAAGCTTTCAAAGCTTTGTAAAAACGCAACAGAACGTGCATTTAATAATATTATTGATTTTGCCGTATTAAAAAATGTTGATTTTGTTTTAATTGCAGGAGATACATTTGATTCGTGCGAACAGGATTTTTCTTCTAAACTGATACTAAAACGCGGCTTAGAAAAATTAAATAATGCTCAGATAAAAGTTTATTTAATCTGCGGTAATCACGATCCGTTAAGTTCTTACGGCAGAACTACCTTCAATTATGATGAAAATTCGCTCATAAAAATTATAGGTTATAATACAAATAATTTTATTGAATTACCTGTTGAAAACAGAAAAGGTGAAAAAATAGTTCTATTACACGCAATCAGTTTCAGAGAGGAAAAATTTAATGAAAATCCTGTCAAATATTTAAAAAGAGCAGAAAACGGATTTAACATAGGACTTTTGCATTGTGATTTAAATTCTGATAATTTAAGTCCTTATGCTCCTTGTTTATTATCCGAACTTAAAGACCTTAATTATGATTATTTTGCATTGGGTCATATTCATATTCCCTCCGAATTATCCGAAAATATTCAATATTCCGGTACCATTCAAGGACGAAATACAAAAGAAACAGGTTCTCACGGAATAAGATATATAAAAGTAAACGATAATAAAATAACTAAAAATACCTTTATTCCTACGGATATTATAAGATTTGAAGATATTACAGCCGATATTACATCTGCCGGTGATACGATTGAAGTATTAAATATAATTGAAGAAAAAATAAGTGAAAAAATTTCAATAAATTCGGAGTCTGTTGAAGTTTACCTTATAAGACCTTATATTACAGGCTGTTGTTCCTTCTTTAATGAAATTAACGAGGCATTTTTTAATACTTTGGCAGAAAAAATAAAATCTGATTTTTCGCAAAAAGTTTATATTTCTCAAATGGAATGGAATATTTCACCAAAAATTGAAAATGAAATTTTAATGCAGGATAACGGAATTTCGGGCGAAATATATAGAACTGCAATATCGGAAGATATTCTGCAAAAATCTTTTATTACTGTTGAAGAAGCTTTTAAAAATCTGTTAACCTGCTGTAATTTTACAAATGAAGAATATAATGAGTTTAAAATAAAGGTAATAAATAATGCAAAAGAAGAATGTAAAAATCTTTGCAGTATGATTTACGGGAGTAACGGAACTGATAATGAGCAATAAGCTTTTAATTGAAAATATAATAATAGAAAAAAGTAATAAAGATATTCCAACAGGTATAATGAGAAAATTTACAGAGGGAATAAATCTTATCTGCGGCAATAATGAAGCAGGAAAAAGTGCTTTATTACAATTTATCCGCCGGGGTTTTTTTAAAGTAAAAGGTGTAGATAACGGTAAAATATATTTTAAAATAACCGGTGAAACAGGTGAAAAACACTATAGAACCGATATTTGCGATAATCGTTCCGCTGATTTGCGCTGCAAGGTTTTTGACGAAGATAACAATCCTGTAAGCTATAATTTTATAGAAGATACAATTAATAAGAAATATTTTGAACAAGGCTTTACCATTGATTTAGATGACCTTATGAATATTCAAAATAAAGATACTCAGCTGCTTGTAAATACAATAAAAGACCCTTCCGGCGAAAAATTATCTCTGCTTATTGATAAAATAAAGCTTGAGTCTAAGAAAATTTTAGGTGATAATAACAGATTAACAAAAGAAACAGCAGGCATTTTAGATGAAATAAATAAAGTAAATACTAAAATTCAGGAACTTTCTTATCTTGAAGCAAAATATAATAATACTATTCAAGAATTGAATAAAATTAACGAAGAACTTGAAATAATTTATAAGCAGGAAGAATATATAAGTCTTAAAGAAAAACTTGATGATTTAACTGTAAAATTGAATGATACTACAGAACAAAAAAATATTATATATATAAAATTTAATGAAAAGCTTTTTAATAATCAGGAAAAATATACACTTATAATACAGGAAGCCGGAAGAACAGAAGCTAATAATGAAATCCTGCAAAAAAATTCAGCCAAAACAGAACAGTTAAATTCAAAAATATATTCGGACTTAAACCATTTAAGAAGTGAATTTGCACTGTATCCGGAACAAAAAGATATTGAAAATTTTACTGTGGATTACAGTATATTAAGACAGTTAAAAACTATTTCAGAGAAAAAAAATCAGCTTGAAAAAGAATATATAGCTGCAAAACAAAATAAAGAAAATATAGAAGAAAATATACTTAAATTAAAACATGAAATTTTGCCGTTTCCGCAGGATATAAAACAAGAAAACGAAATTGACAACTTAAAAGAGCTTTATGACTTTATTAGCGAAAATTTAACCAAAATAAATTATTTACAGGCAAAAATAAACGATATCGAAAAATCAAAAAAAACAAATCTGCAATCCTATTATACTTACAGAAATTTGTTTATTTTATTTTTTATTTTATTTGCAATGATATGTATAGTTGCATATTTATGTTTTTATAATAATGCTGCAATGGCAGGTATTTTTGCAGTCTTAACGGCATTATTTATTTTCTCGGGGATAGTTTTTTTATTTGTTTTGAAAAGTAAATCTTCTGTTAAATTGGAAATACAACAGACAAAAGCTTCAATAGAAAATATAATAATACAATTAAAAGAAAATTTACAAAATTACTATAAAGAAATTGAAAACAGCGAAAATTCATATTTTTTGTTAAAAATAGAAAATATAAAAACAGAATTGCAAAATAAAATTCAAAATTTAACCAGAGTTAAAGAAACATTATCAAAAAATTCAGCAGAAATTACATATAATGAAGATAAACTTGAAGCTGCAAAAAATAAAATATTGCAAATTCAAACAGAACTAAAAAATTTAGAAGAAGGAGCAAATTCTTTAATAAAATCAATTGAGAATAACATTGAAATCCCGTTAGATATTTATATAAAGGCAGTTGACGCCATAAATAAACTAAAAGAAAATATTGCAGCAAAAAATTTATTGATAAAAGAATCTGTTGAACTACAAAACGAAAATATTAAAATTATTGATAAATTTAATATTTTTATTAAAGAAATCGGACTAACCTTCAATATAAGCGAAAATCATACCGAAAATCTCCGGCGGTTAAAGGCTTATAACGAAACAAATTTAAATCTAAAAAATAATATCGATGTTTTAAATGTTCAAATCGATAATATTAACAATCAAATAAAAATCTTAGAAAATAAAAAAATAAATTATTCTGAATTTGAAAATAAAATTATAACTAAAGAAGAACTTATAAATTTAAAACAGGAAAAATTAAATCAAAAAAAAGAAGCTGAATTTAATAAAAGACAAATAGAAAGTTTTGAAGGTTTAAACGATTTAAAAATAAAAAAAGAAATTTTATTAGAAGAATACAGAAAAAAAATTTTTACACTTGCAAAAAATAAAATGATATTGCAAGTTATACAAACAGCACAAAACAGATTTGATAAAATTCAACCTGATTTAAAAAATGCACAGAAGTATCTTGAAATTTTAACGGACGGAAAATATTCAATAATAAATTTAGATTTGGAAGAAATACAAAGTGCAGACAGAAGTACAACAAAAAAATGGAGTGAATTATCACGCGGTACAAAAGAACAGGTATATTTATCATTAAGACTGGGATATGCTTCAAACTATACAAAAGATAAACTGACATTACAACCTAACGGAAAGACAGATTTACCGCTCATTATAGATGATGCTTTTGTGAATTTTGACGCAATAAGAACTCGTCAGAGCATAAAATGCCTTATAGAATTTGCAAAAACAAATCAAGTGTTATTTTTTACCTGCCACAGCGGAATAATGAAGCAATATTTTGAAGAATTAACAGAAGAAAATGATTTAAAAGTAAATATAATAAATCTTTAATAACTATTTTTTCATTAAACCGTAAATAAATAAAATAAAAATATATGAATTGAAAGACCATAGACGAAGTTATTTTAAAATTGTATTTATATATTTTTATTGTTTCAAATAGTCTGGTTATTACAGGACGTTATATTAGACTATTAAAGTTAATATATACATCAGGAAGTATATTTTGCTCCCGAACGGAATTTTGCAATAATATGCAAAATTTTGTGAATGGTTTCTATTTTATGTTTTTGTTATACAATTAGCTTATAAATTATATGAAATGGAGATAAAAATGGATGAAGTAAGGGTTAGAATTGCCCCGTCACCAAGTGGCAATCTGCATATCGGAACAGCAAGAACAGCATTATTTAATTATCTTTTCGCTAAAAAAAATAACGGGAAATATATTCTGAGAATTGAAGATACCGATGCTGAACGTACAAGTCAGGCATATATAGATAATATTTTTGACAGTTTAAAAGCATTGGGGTTGAAATGGGATGAAGGTCCTGATGTCGGCGGTGATTTTGGACCATATACTCAGTCTGAAAGATTTGATATATATCCTAAATATGCTCAAATTTTACTTGATAAAGGTTTTGCTTATGAATGTTTTTGTACACCTGAAGAACTTGAAGCAGAAAAAGAAGAAGCTTCAAAAAATAAACAGGCTTATGTTTACTCTAAAAAGTGCGAAAATTTAACGGAAAGTCAAAAGGCACAATTACGCGCTGAAGGCAGAAAACCCGCAGTTCGTTTTTCTGTTTCCAAAGCACAGCAGGCTTTTCATAATTCATCAATTCTTCATTTTGATGACCTTGTTAAAGGTGATTTACATCAGGATACAAGTCTTATAGGCGACTTTGTAATAATGAAATCAAACGGAACACCTACATATAATTTTGCTGTTGTCATAGATGATATGCTTATGAAAATCTCACATATTATCAGGGGCGAAGACCATATTTCAAATACATTTAAACAAATTCTCATTTATGAAGCTTTAGGAGCTGATATACCGAAATTTGGTCATCTGGGCATGATACTTGCACCTGATAGAAGCAAGCTTTCTAAAAGACACGGAGCAACGGCAGTATCGGAGTTTGTTGAAAAAGGCTATTTAACAGAAGCTCTTTTAAACTTTGTTGCGCTTTTAGGCTGGTCGCCTTCTGATGGTGCCGAAATTAAAACTCTTGATGAAATTGCTCAAGATTTTAGAATTGGTGAAGTTTCATCTTCTAATTCAATTTTTGAATATGATAAACTTAATTGGATGAACGGTCAATATATAAAGAAAATGGATATAAAAGAATTAACAAAATTAGCAATACCGTTTATAAAAAAACATAATCTTGCCGAATTGACGGAGGAACAGCTTGAAAAAGTTATAGCGGCAACCAGAGAACCCATAACTGTATTATCAGAGCTTGAACACGATACTTCTTATTTCTTCGGAAAGGATATAGAATATGATGAAGGCGTAAAAGAAGAAAATATTGATACCGAACAGGCTCAAAATATATTGAAATATTTTGCTTCACAGCTTGAAACCTATGATTTTGATGTTCCTGAAAAACTCCATCAGCAGATGGCTGATTTTAGAACTTATTTTAAAGAAAATTATGGTATAAAACCAAAAGTTACAATGTGGACAATACGTGCAGCACTGACAGGAAGAACCAGAGGTGCTGATATGGGAGTTATACTTGAAGTTTTAGGAAAAGATAAGGTAAAATATCGTATAGAAAAAGCTATCGCCTAAAATTTTTCTGCCCTCAGGATGAAGGGATAAAAAGAATAGTATGGAAAATTTATTAAAATTACCCAAAGTATCTTTTGTAGTAATGACACATAATTTTACAAAATTTATATGTGACTGCCTTGAAAGTATTAAAAGTCAGACCTATAAAAATATTGAAATAATTGTTGTCGATGATTGTTCAAAAGATGATACTGCAAAAAAAATAGAGGAATTCCACAAAAAAAATCCGGAATTAAGTTTTAAATTTATTCGGAATAAAAGTAACAAAGGTCAGTTATCCTCTTTTTTAAACGGCTTAAAATATGCAACGGGTCAGTTTGTATGCGCAATAGACGGAGATGACCTTCTTTTTCCCGAATATTGCGCTATGCATCTTGAAACACACATGAAAACTTCTGTTGCAATGACTACCTGCCGTCAGGCAGAAATTGATGAAAATAATATAATACATACATTAAGTTCTATTGATAGTCCGCATAAAAAACAGGAAATGTTTTCTATTGATAACAAATCATTTAAGGAATTTGAAAATTACAGGCAGGCAAAAGGTCTTGATAAAGAAGGAAGCAGCGTTAAAATTCTGGATAATGATAAATACAGTTTTGCAACATGGCACTGGGGGCCTACTACTTCCGCAATGATGCGCAAATCCGTATGTGATATGCTGTTATTGCTGGATAAAACAAGAAGTTTAAAAATAACTGCTGATAAGTTTATATTTTCATTTTGTCATCTTATAGGCTCCAGTGCGGTTATTTATAAGGTTTTATATGCATACAGGCGTCATGGTTCCAATTTTTCACTCGCTAACCCTGTTATGGGCAATAAAAAATATCTAAAAGAACGTACGCAAAATAATTATTTCAGAAATAATAAAAAAATAAGACTGCAAATGTTTAAATTTATTACTGCCAATAAAGATTATTTTAGGGAAAAAATCAATAAAGCAAATTTAATTATGCTTTATAAGAAAATTATTTTTTCCTTTGATGTAAGATTTTTTAAAGGACTTGTCAAATCTTTATTTATCTGATTTTGTTTTGCAGTTTTAAATCTGCTTTTGATTTTTTATGATAATATGCCGTTTTATGCAATATCCTCAGGCGACGCTATTTTTCCCGCAATTGCACTTGCTGCCGCAATATATGGTGATGCTAAATACACTTCACTTTCGGTATGTCCCATTCTGCCGACAAAATTCCTGTTCGTGGTTGAAATTGCACGTTCTCCTGATGCAAGAATACCCGAGTGTCCCCCCAGACATGGCCCGCAGGTTGGAGTTGATACAGCTCCGCCTGCTTCTATAATTGTTTCTATATATCCTGCCCTTATTGCTTCCAGATATATTTCTTGAGTTGCCGGAAAAACAATTAAACGAACATTTTTATGTACTTTTTTCCCTTTTAAAATTTCGGCAGCAGCTTTTATATCGGATAATCTCCCGTTTGTACAGCTTCCGATTACAGCCTGATCAATTTTTATATTTCCTGCTTTAGAAACAGGTTTTGTATTTTCCGGTAAATGAGGAAATGCAACAACAGGCTCTATTTCTTCTACATTGTATGTAATAACTTTTTCATACTGAGCATCTTTATCGCTTGAATAAAATTTAGGAGTCCTTATACTTCTTTTTTCAAGATACTTTTTTGTTCTTTCATCAGGTTCAATAATACCGTTTTTTGCTCCTGCTTCAATTGCCATATTGCAAATTGTAAATCTTCCGTCCATTGGCATTTCCCGTATAGCGGAACCTCCAATTTCCAGTGTTTTATATAATGCACCATCCACACCGATTTGACCTATTAAATAAAGAATTAAATCTTTTGCTGTTACCCATTTATTAAGTTTACCGTTAAATTCAACCTTAATAGCAGAAGGTACTTTAAGCCAGGTATCACCTGATGCCATTGCACAGGCAATATCTGTAGAACCCATGCCGGTTGAAAATGCGCCTATTGCTCCATAAGTGCAGGTATGAGAATCTGCTCCTATAACAATATCACCTGCCGTAACTATACCTTTATCAGGCAATAATGCGTGCTCAATACCCATTCTGCCGACTTCAAAAAAATGCTCTATATCGTGTTTATGAGAAAATTCACGTATCAGTTTCATTTGCTCTGCTGATTTTATATCACGATTAGGCACAAAATGATCACCTACAAATACAACCCTTTTTTTATCAAAAACTTTTTCAACTCCAATTTTGTTAAACTCATTTACGGCAACAGGACCTGTTATATCATTAGCAAGCGTTATATCGACTTTTGCAGTAATTAACTCTCCTGCATGTACTTCATCAAGTCCGGAGTGTTCAGCTAAAATCTTTTCCGTAATATTCATAGGTCTTGTCATAAAATTCCCTCATTTTTATTATTATCGTAATACAAAACAACTTCACCTTTTTGCAAAGTTTTTTGAACATCAATAATTCTCTGATTAGAACTTCCAACCCAGCAAAGCTTATCATCTTTTAAGGATTTTACAAATCTTCCGTCAACAAGAACATCTATATACTTCATTTTAGGATTTTGTTTAAAATCCTCCCATAAAAATCCCGTATAAACCCAAACCGTTTTAGAAGGATATAATTCCTTAACTTTTCGCATAAGACGGAAAGTTGTTGCCCTGTTAAAAGGATGTAAAGGATCTCCGCCAGAAAAAGTTATTCCGGCAATATATGGCTTATTAAGAGCTTCAAAAAGCTCATTTTCAGCTGCTTCATCAAATTCTAAGCCTCCTGCCAAGTCCCAGGTAACGGGATTTTGGCAATCCTGACACTGATGATTGCACCCTGCAACCCATAAAACAACTCTTAAGCCATCGCCATTAAGCATGTCATCTTTTGTAATATTATGATAATTCATGGCTACATACTTACTCTGTCTTTAATTTCTTCCATTTTAGCGGCATTCAGCCTTGTATCGCCTTTAACGCGGGAATACGATAAATAACCGTTCATCCTGTCTATTTTTGTAAGATTTTTACTTCCGCATTTCGGACATACATCCATATTTAATTCCTGGTGACCGCAATCATCACAATATGACAAAGAAAGATTTACTCCTTCATAAAAGCCCATATCCATAGCTCGTTCAATCAATGTTCTTATTGCCTCTTTGTTATATGAAATCGGATATTTAACATATTGAATTTTACCGCCGTTCATTAAATTCCAAAAACGCTTTTCTAAATCTTGTTTTTGAATAGGACTTATGTCTTCTGTTACGTGGCAATGGAAACTGTTTGAAACATAACCTCTGTCTGATACATTAGTAACAATTCCGTATTTTTCTCTGAATTGAGTAACTTGGAGTCCGCAAAGGCTTTCTGCCGGTGTTCCGTATAAAGCGTACAAATTTCCGTCTTCTTCCTTAAATTCTGTCACGCGTTTATTTATATATTCCATTACTTCAATAGCAAACTGCCCGTCTTCAACCAGAGATTTTCCGTTATGAATTTCCTGAAGTTCATTGAGTGCTGTTATTCCAAAAGATGCAGTTGCAGCTTTCAAGAGAGGTTTTATTTTATCGTGAAAACCCAGATGACCGCCGTAGAAACCGCCTTCACAATATGCAAGAGGATTTGTTGAAGCTCTCATTTCACCCAAATAATCATAAGTTCTTATATGAATTTTTCTGATTAATTGCAGATAATAATCAAGCACTTCGTAAAAATCTTTACTTTCTTTTTTAGCTTTTGCATAAATCATAGGCAGATGAAGGCTGACTGCTCCGATATTAAATCTTCCTACAAAAACAGGTTTATCGTTTTCATCGGCAGGCTTCATTCCTCCTTTTTCGTACCAGGGTGATAAGAAGGCTCTGCAGCCCATAGGAGAAACTACTCTGCCGTATTTTTTATACATATCTGCGACATAGCCTTCTCCGGTCAAAGAAAGCCAATCAGGATACATTGAACGCTGCGAGCATTCAAGTCCTGCTTCAAATACGTCTTCAAGCACTCCATTTTTTGAGTGAAGATTTTTATCATATAAAAATACTATTTTAGGAAATAAAACAGGTTTTTTACAAGTTTTTTTGCCCTGTCCGTTTTTCCTTGTATTAAGAGCCGAGATTGATGCCATTTTTTCAAATTCACCGGTACCTAACCCCAGTGTAATTGTTATAAAAGGATAATCGCCTCTTGAAGAAGCAACGGTATTAAATTTATATTCCCAGCCCTGAAATCCTTGATCATAGTCAGTCTGAACATCTTTTAAAGCTTCTTTTCTTGCCTGTTCAAAATTTAATCCTATTGAAATATATCTCGAATATTGTTTTTCATAAGTTTTTTCAGCATAAGGCGCGAGCAATTTATCGACTTCGGGAACGGTAAAACCTCCGTACTGCTGGCTTGCTGCTGCCATAACTATATCACCTATTACATCAAATGCAACTGCAAGCGATTTTGGTTCATTATACCACAGATTGCCCATTTCAAAACCGTTTCGAAGTACTTCTGCCACATCAAACAAACAGCAATTCATCGTATCACGTCTTGCACTCATATCATGAATATAGATATAACCGTCACGAATAGCCTGCAAATCTTCAACCGTTAAAAAGAATTTTTTATAAAGTTCTTTGTTTAACTGATTAAATATCAAAGAACGTTTAGTTGAAACAAGAGCAGAATCGGAGTTGGAATTTTCTTTATCCCCGATATACATAATCTTTTGGCTTTCCTGATAAACTTTATCAAGCATTCTGACAAAGTCTTGTTTATAATTACGATAATTTCTGTAGCTTTCGCATACCTTGTGATTTACTTCTTCAAGTGCGTGTTCAACAATATTATGCATATCCTGAATATAAAGTTCTTTTTTACCTATATTTTCGGCTTCTGTTTTTACAATAGAGCATAACTTATCAAGCTGTTCTTGTGAGAACTCGGTTAAAACACGTCTTGCCGACTTTTTTACGGCATTTACAACCTTTTGAATATTAAAATTTTCTTTCGTGCCGTCTTTTTTTATGACACATAATCCTTCCGATGTAATGTTTTCCATAGTCAATCCCCAATATTTTTATTTTTTACATTAGAAAGTTAAATAAATATCAACTATAAGCACTTTCCTTTGTATTCTCCTAATATACAACAATTCTGCATGACTGTAAATAGATTTAATTATTACAATTGTAAAACTTGCAAGTGAAAATTGTTTTAATTGTATTTTATTGATTTATAATAAAATATATCTGATTTCGTGCTGTTTAAGCGCAATATTAAGAAGGGAATGTGTTATGTTAATTGATTCAATTGGTTTTAGACCTTTATTATTTAATAATTTGAATATAAATAATCTAAAAAACAAAAATACAAATTGCAGTGGCTTACCAAAGGATGTATTTTTCAGCTCAAGAAAACAGCAGGGCAGCACTGATAAAACTAAAATGCAGGAGAAGGAAAATTTAAAACTACAAAAAGAAATTGAAAAAGCAGATGTTGTCGGGGCTTTATATTTTTGTGATTATGAAAATGTTGTTTCTTGTTTGTTAGAAGATAATTCTGTCGGAATGGTTTCACTCGGTATCAGCATTGATAAAAAAGAAGAAAAACCTGTTACTGTCAGAATACAAAACTCAGAAGATCATTCTGATTTTTATAATTATTCCGCTGATGAATTTATTGATATTTTAAATAAAGCGAAAGATATACATATACAGGAGTATCCGGAGGAAGAAGATAATTATAATAAACTTACTGACCAATTAATTGAAAAAATTAAATCTTAAATTTACCATACAATATCTTTAGAACTATACATATATTGGAAATATTTTTTCATTTTCGGATTAACTTCGCCTGAAGCAATCGGATAAAATGAACTGACATTACCGTCATTTTCTTTTTGTACCTGAAAATAGTGCATATTATTTTTATTATCAAGTACTGCAAATATTTTTTTATTAATTATCTTTTTTGTAATAGGATTTTTTATTTCATCTTCTACAATTTCGATTTCTTTATTTTCCAATTTTTCTTCTATCTGTTTTATAACATTTTCGGGCATTACAGATTTTGCATTTTCATCTGTAGGTTTAGTCCTATTATTATAATCTTCTTCATATTTATAAAATTTAAAGTTATATTTTGAAAATGCATTTTCATTATTACGCTTAATAACATTGTATGCATATCCGTTATCATTAGGGATTTTTATGTGAATTTCATCGGCTGTTCGATTAACTACTTCTGCCTCTATTAACTCATTACTGCCTTTACGAGGGAAATTAATTGTTGTAACAGAGTCATCGGTAAATAATTTATCTAAAAATTCTTTACTGTGACATCCTGTAATTTGACCGGTATGATAATCCACTTCACCTTGTCTAACGTGATTATCTATATTTGCAGCAACAGGATCACCCTGCGTAATATTCCAGCATCTTCTGCCGGTGTTATCTTTTCGTTCTAACTTGTCAATAATTGTATCATCGATGTCTTTTTGTTTTGAATTTATATCGCCATGACACTTTTCTATATCTTCAACAGTATTAAGAACATTATTTAAAGTATTTATAAATTCGGGCATTTCTTTCCAGGAAATTTTTTCATTTGAATATTTTTGTATAAGTTTATTTAATTCACTTTTATTTAATGCCAATTCGGAATATTCGCCTTCCTCGGCATCTTTATTAATTTCTATCCTTTTTAATTTTTCTTCTAAATCAGGAAGTCTGTTTCCTTCATTCAATACATCATAGAGTTCTTTATCCAAACCTGTTAAATTATCTTTGTTCAAGTCATTGAAATAATTTTGGAGTCTATAGGAACGATTTTTGGCAAGCGGATTTTTATTTTTATGAGCTGCATCATTTTTCAAAATCTCTTTACCTACTTTATTCATATAATCATCTATATTTTTATTTACAGTATTTACATTTAATTGTTCATCAATTTTAACTGTATTTTTTAAACTATTGAGCATTTCCTGTGTTTTTTGGGACTTATCTTTTTTTACATTTTCTATTAAAGAGTCAGCTATTTCATCTTTTAACTCTGTTTTTTCATTATTATCAAGATACTCCGGAAATTCTTGTTTTGTATCTGATATTAAGGAGTCTGTCAATTCTTTTTTTTAATCTGCTCTTATATTGTTTTCATCATTTAAACTTGAAAGTATTAATTCTGCTAATTCTTGCTCATCTTCATCTAATTCTTGAAATTTTTTAACGTCAGAATTTGTATTCAAAAAATTTTTTTCTTCTTCAGTCAGTTCTTCATCTTCTTTATCTTTTAGGGCTATAAATTTTGCATAATTCATTATTTTGTTATCATCTGCATCTTTCCCCAGACTTATTTCATTTTTAAATTCTTCTTTATATTCCTTAATTTTATTTTTATTTGTTTTCCAATCATTTTCAATATCTTTTACGGCACGTATATTTGTTTTTTCATCTTGAGGTGCAAATCTTTGTAAATCAAAACGGAAAAAATTTTTTATTTTATTTGCAAAATTTATAACATTTTTTGCTATTGTATTTTGATTAGATGTTTCCACAGCTTCATTATTGTGTGTAAAACTAACGGTATCACAGTCTAAAACGTTTGTCATATATCTGTTATTTAAGGCTGAGGCAGAATTATTTTGTGCTGTATTGTTTATTTGCGTTTCATTCGCATGAAAATTTAACGATGAGATAAAATTAACCATCATTTCTTTCCTTTTTTTTTTCGTATTTTATTGTTAAGTATTCAATTTACAGTAATCTTTTTTAAACAAGAACACTTAAATACAAAATTTCAGACACTTCACACCAATTATACAAAAAATTGCAACTATATCTTCAATCTTATACATTTATATAAAGTATTTTTCCGGATAAAAATTGCCAATAAATAAGACAAATATTATCCAATAATGACATGGTGCCGGGGTTGAAAGCAAATTAGATAAATGTACGTGTATCGTATATAATTACCTAAAATTATTTTTAACAGCAGGATTGCCGCTTTCATTACACTATGTCTTGGAAGTTTTCGGTGTATTTTTTTGAGTTTGAGCAGCTTGAGCCTGTTTTTTAGGCTCCTCTTTTTTTTCTTCTTTTGGCGGAGGTTGAATTTCATTTTGCAGTTTTTTATATTCAGCCTCTAATGCCTTTTCATCACCCGTGAAGGTTAATTTTTTTTCGTAAGCTGATGATATATATTTTGAATAAGCTTCTTTATTACCGGTTTGTTTGTTAATTTCCGCCATAAGATAGTATAAATCCGCTTCATCAGGCAGTATTTTTAGTGTATTTTCAAGATGATGCAGTGCCTTATCATACTGATTTTGTTTACAAAGCAGTTTTACGAGAAGTTTTACCGCTTTAATATCTGACGGATTTGTTTTTACTGTGCTGTTTAAGCACATAATAGCCTTATGTTCATCTCCCTGCTCGGTATATATTGCAGCAAGATTATAATAAGCCCAGCTGTAATCGGGACTTTGGCTTATAACCTGGTCATATAAAGTTATTGCATCATCGATATAACCTGCTTCTTTGCATTGATATGCCAAATAAAACTTGGCTATTGCATCGTTGTTATCAAGTTCTACGGCTTTTGACAGGTATTTAATTGCATTTTGAGTATCTTTCTTCCTTGTATAAATTTCACCTAAGTGAAAATAAGAATTTTCGTCTTCATTATCAGTTTCAATAACTTTTAAAAGCAATTGTTCGGCTTCATCGTGCCTATCTGCTTTAATAAGAACTATTGCAAGATTATACATAAAATCGGTATCTTCGCTATCGAGCTCATGCGCTTTTTCATAGGCCAAAATTGCATCATTATTCATTTTAAGTTTTTCTAATATTATTCCGATATTATAATAATTCATTGCATTATCGGGAAACTGATTTTTTAAAAAAATAAAATTTTTGAGTGCTTCTTCATTCTCCCCCATATCGGAAAGAGCAACTGCATAAGCTTCAACAGCTTCATAATCCTGTGGATTTTTTTCTATTCTTGCTTTTAAAGCATTTATTTCTTCTTGTTTCATTATCTTCCTTTATTTATCAATTATTATTTGTTTTATGGCAAACGGAAGGCAGTTAATAACATCAGAAGCCATAACACAATATTTTGTGAGATTTATGGCTGCAATATCACCTGATAAGCCGTGGAGAAATGTTCCTGTGACAGCTGAGTCTATCGGTGATAATTTTTGCGCCAAAAGTCCCGATATTATACCTGTAAGCACATCTCCCGAGCCTGCCTTTGCCAGTGCAGACGAACCTGTAGTATTAACATAAACTTCTTTTCCGTCCGTAACGATACTGTTATGACCTTTTAACACCGTTATGCATTCATAAGTTTGAGAAGCAACTTTTGCATATTTTTCTCTGTTTGAGTTTATTTCTTCAATATTAACCTTTAAAAGTCTTGAAAGTTCTTTTGGATGAGGAGTTATTACAGTATTTTTAAGAGAAATAATTTCATTTTTTGAAGCAAGAATATTTATACCGTCAGCATCCAAAACCATGTTTTGTATAGGATTTCGTTTTTTTAAGATATTAAAGATAAACTCTCTTGTTTCTCCGGTATTTGTAATGCCGCAGCCGATAGAAAGCACATTGTAATCCGTTAAATTACCAAGGTCGTTATCAATTGATATTGCTCCATTTTTGGAATTTAGTCTTTTATATGTTATTTCAGGTGCCATTATTGCAATTGTACTTGCTATTTCTTCGGGACAAGCGAGAGTCAAATATCCTGCTCCGGTTTTTAATGCCGATATTGATGAAAGATATGCCGCTCCTATATAATTTAAAGAGCCGGCTATATTTAATATTTTTCCAAAAGTTGCTTTATTAGAGTTTTCACTGCGTAGAGGCATTTTACCTGACACAAGCTGTTTATCTATAGTTTTAACCATTTTGTCTTATTGCCTCATAAATAACTATTGCAACCGAATTTGAAAGATTTAAGCTTCTTTGTCCTTCAACCATAGGTATTGTAATTGAAGTATCAGGATTAGCGTTTAATATAGCCTCAGGGATACCTCTTGTTTCAGGACCGAAAACAAAAAAATCGCCGTCTTTGAATTTATAATCAGTATATAATTTTTTTGATTTAGTAGTCAAATAGTAAAAAGAAGCATTAGGAAATTCCTGTTTTAAATCTTCAAGTGTATCATATTTTTTAATTTCAACACTGTTCCAATAATCTAAACCGGCGCGTTTCATATATTTATCGGATAATGAAAATCCGAGTCTGCCTATTAAATATAGATTTGCCCCCGTACAAGCGCATAAACGAGCGATATTTCCGGTATTTTGCGGTATTTCAGGTTCATACAGCACTACATTAAACTTACTATTTGGCATTGATATATTTTTTACTTTCTATTAATACGGGAATACCTCTTATTATGCACATTGCTATAGTAATATACACCAGAATATCTGCCGTAAATATCAAATTAGGCTGAATTGCCGTATAAACCTGATATTGTTGTATAGTAAATATATCTAAAAATTCAATATTGGGAATATTGGCAATAATAACAGCAAGGAATGCAAGAACTTTTGCAGTTCCATAGACTGCCCTTGAAATTCTTGAAGCCGTTAAAAAATGCATAACTTTATTTTGCATCATGGTATGTTCTCCAAAAGCCGTATAACCTTTGGAAAGAGCGATACTTCTTAACCCGTCCGTTAAAATTCCTCTGGTGACAACAACCATTGGAACCCAGATACCGACCCAGCCGAGAAGTGCAAAGGCAATCCAATATAAATTTTCAACAATTCTATCACCAATAATATCAAATACCGAGCCAAATTCTGACTGTTCGTTTAATGCGCGCGCCACAACTCCGTCAAGCCCGTCAAGTATAATAACAATAAGAGTTATGAAAAATGCGGCAAGAGCAAGTTCCGGACGCCCTGAAAATAAAAATTCTATTGCTATTATACACAATATAATTCTTAAAATTGTTAATAAATTTGCCATAATAACTAAGTCCTTTTTTTATAATTGTTTTTTACTTCTTGATAATGCGAAATTAACATTATCTAAAGATTTCACTTTATCTCCAAGCATTATTTTTTCAGCTTCTTCTAAAACTTTTACGACGTTAAACCCGTTATGCCCGTCGCTTCTTGCAGGTTTTCCCTGTTCTATACAGCTTAAAAAATGTCTGCATTCAAGCTTTAACGGTTCTATTTCAATATAATCAAGAACTTCTGTTTTAGACGTTTTAGGAAAAGAACTTTCAAAAATTTGAAGTTTATTTTCCATTAAAGTATCATCGAAAATAGCACTTGCTTTTGTTCCTCTAACAAGCAGATTGACTCTTTTAACCGGATGTATCCAGCTATCGGAGATATGGGCGATGATGCCGTTTTCATATTCAATCGTAAGATGAGTTATATCCATAATTTCGTTATTATCACTTGAAGCTCCAACTGCGCTGATAACTCTTAAAGGCTCTTTTCCCAAAATATAGCTTGTCATGGAAACATCATGAGGAGCCAAATCCCACATAACGCTTCTGTCATTTTTAAAATGATTAATATTCAGCCTGTCGCTTTGAACGTAGCGTATATCTCCCAATATACCTTCATTTATGAGCATTTTAAGACGGTTTACGGCAGGGTGATACATTAGAAGATGTCCAACCATAAGTACAATATTATTTCTTTCTGCAAAATCACTCAGCATTTTTGCCTCGGCAGAAACAGTAGAAAGCGGTTTTTCCACATATACATGTTTTCCTGCTTCTATTGCTTTTCTGACCAACTTATAGTGTGTATGACTCGGTGTTACAACTGCAACAGCATCAATTTGGGGATTAGCGAAAATCTCTTCCGAATTGGAAATTATGTTTATATCAGGATATTGCAGCTTTAAATTTTTTCTGTTTTCTTCATCCAAATCACAAACGGTATGTAATGCATCAAGATTATAAAAATTTCTTACAACATTCTTTCCCCATATACCGCAGCCTATAACTGCCACATTATGCAATCTCATCACTTCTCCAATGTTTCTTCTTATTTGATTGTACAACATAAATTTTAAAAAATAAGAAAAAAAAGGTCAAATTAAAGATTTATAAAGCAGTTATATATTATTTTCCGTATAAAATCCAATCAAGTGAAACTTCAAAATTTTGTTTCATATTATTCAGCATATTTAAATCGGGCAGAGCTTTTCCCTGTAATATATCATTTAAAGCATTTTCGGATATATTCAGCAATACAGCCATTTGTAAATTTGAAAGATTATTTTTTGTTTTAATAAAATTTATTCTTTGGGCACACTCTTGTCTGTTTAAAACCAATTCATTCAAATAATGACGTTTTAGTGAATTATTGTTAATCAATATACTTGATAAATCGATATTAAAATGCTGCTCGATTTTTTCTATTTCAGAGTTTTTAAAAACCGTATTTCTTGCAGCTCTGCCACTCATGGCTTGTCTATCCAGCCCTATTATTTTTCCTATGTCAGAATTTGTACTTATAATGAAGATTTCAGTTATGCGGATTTAGCATTAAAACCTGATGATAGAGAATTAATGAAAGAATTTCCCTCTGACGATATATTAAAACAATCAATTGATTTAAGTAAAAAGTTATCGAAAGATTTCAGGTTTGTACGTGTTGATTGGATGATACACGAGGATAAATTGTATTTGAAGAATTAACGTTTACACCCTACAGCGGGTTTAGCACTTTTGATAAAAAGTGGAATTTAAAAATGGGCAGTTGGATAAAAATATAAGGGGAAATTATGGATTTTGAAAATATTAATAGTCTTGAAAATAATGACATTGTTGAATTTTATAATGAAATAGTAGAACAGGGGCATTATATAAGTGAATGTGTTTGTTTCACTGGTAGTTATATTGTTTGGATTGGAGCTGCGCATTTTGGAGGTTGTATTATACTTCAAGAAAAAGGATTGGGTTTACTTAACGATTCTCGTTGCAGAGCCTTTTGCACTACTCATCATAATGGAGCTTGGGCGTATCCTAATGATATTTGTTGGTGTCGCACTTATAATCAGTTTGGATACACTGATGGCGGGAATGGTTATGCATATAGGTGTACTTATACATAGTCTATTGAGTGAAACCCAACAAAAACAATTTTATAGCCAAAAACTATATTTTACGCAGCGCGGGAATTAATAACTCCCGCCTTTTTTTATCAATTAATAAAAATAAAAATTATTTAAATAACTTTCTGTTGTATATTTTGTCAAATATATTATGAACAGGCACAATATTTGCAGAATTTATTTTTATGCTATAAAATACTTATATGGAAAATGTCGATATTATCATATTTGATGAAGAAGAACTTACAGCGACACTTATAGAAAGCTATTTAAGCGGCTTATCTTTTCCTTGTAATCTGCAAAAATATAACCAATTTATGCCGGAAGTTTTTGAAGATAATACTATTCCTAAAATAGTATTAATGAATATAAATGATACAGATAACACTGTTTTTAAAGAAATTTCACACTACAGCTGCAGCAGAAAAATTAAAATTATTGCTATGTCTTATGAAGGCGGCTCAAATCTACAGGTAAAGGCATTTAGAGCAGGGGCAAAAGATTTTTTGGTAAAACCTCTGTTAAAAGATGATTTTATTAATACTGTTCAGGCTGTTTATGAAAAATATATAAATAAAACGAATATTAATGCGGCAGGAAAAATATTTACGGCAATTTCCAATCGTAAAGGCGAGGGTAAATCAGGATTTTTGATTAATCTTGCAAAAGAAATAGCTGATATTTCTTTGGAAAAAGTTCTTTTGCTCGATTTTAACAGCTCGCAGGAAAGTATCTCACTGCTTTTAAATTCTAATATTATGCATAATACAAGCTATTACATAAATAATTTAACTGAAGATAATGCTCAAGCCCTTTTATCTACTGTTTCAGATTATAAAAAATCATCTCTATATATTATGGCAAACAGCTTTACAAAAAATAAAACGGGCATAATAAAAAAAGATAAATTACAAAATGCTCTGAATATTTTAAAACATCATTTTAAATATATTCTTATTGATAAATCACAAGAGGAGGATACGGTTGATAATGAAGAAATAATTAACCTTTCCGACGAAATTTTTTGTATAATTTCCCCTGCAATAAGTTCGTTTGATAAAATAAAAGAAGATTTAGAAACTTATTGCAAAGATAAAAATGTGAAAATAATTTTAAATAAATATACAGTAGGAGATAGTTACAAAATAGAAAAAATTCAAACTTCTTTAAGCCGCGAAATATTTTGGAAAATTCCTAAAAACTATACTGTTTCAAATAATGCACTGAACGGTAACAAAACTATTAAAGAAATTGCCGAAGGCACTGAAATAGCTGATGCTTATTTTGAACTCGCAAAATGTATTGTAAACAGAGATTAAAAAATGAAAATAAAAGAGAGATTACAAAACGATAATACTAAAAATGAAATTATTGAAAAACAAGTAAAAAAATGTAAATTAAAAATTTCATTTTCCGATATTTTTACTGACTCGCAGGAAACAAAAAACTATTTTGTTGAACAGGCGCAAAATAACAGAAATATTATAACAGTCAGTAATAAATCATTTGATAAGATAATTATTTCAGAATACTTAAGTTCACTTCTAAAAAATACAAAAACCGTAATAACTGATGATATAGAAAATAATATTGATAAATTAAACGGAATAATAAATATAATTCCAAATCCTTCAATTAAAACAATTGTAAAAATATTTGAACAGATTTTATATGGCAATAGTTCTTTTATATTCGGTTTTAATTTAGGAACTTATGATAATATAATCAATAAATTAAAAGCAGTAATTGCATTAAATTGCGTAAATCTTTCACAGGAAAATATTACAACTTTAATAGGAGCTTCAAATCCTCTGGTTGTATATTTTTCAAAAAATAACAACGGATTATTATATATATCTCAAATTGATGAAATTCAATATGTTGAAAATGAACTCGTTATAAATAATATCTTTACATTTAATGAAGTAAAAGAGGAAATACCAAAGGAAACACTTGAAAAAAATATTCTGCCGCCAATTCAAAATAACGAAACAAAAGAAAAAGAAAAACCGGTATTTAATATATTGGATATTAAAGAGGAAGAAGTAAAAGAAGATAATAATAAACAACAATCGGAAATAATTGAAAAGCATGAAATTAAGGCAGATAAAACAGAAGAAACAAAAATTGAAAAAGAGCAAAAACCCAATAAATATCAGATTTTAAAAGAAAAATCACGGCAAAAAAAGTTAGCAATGCAAACGAATATTAATCAAAAGGTTTAGATCTTAATCTAAACCTTTTTTAATTCAAACATTCTACTTTATATGGATGAGTCCTGATGCCAAAAGTCTTATATTAATAATGTAAGAAAGGTATATAGAGGGGAGAGCGGTGTATATGAGAAGGGCAGCCGGATTTGGAAATAAAGTAAAAATTGTTCTGGTGGATGATAATTTTGAACATTTATTGGGTATAAGAGAATTAATTCATACCGAAACAAATTTTGAGGTTGTAGCAACAGCAGCAGGAGCTGATATAGCAATAAATCAAATAAAAAAATATCAGCCCGATATTGTATTAATGGATATCAATATGCCTGAAAAAGACGGTTTAACGTCAATAAGCGAAATTGAAAAACTGGAATTAAATACAAGAATTATTGCCCTGACAGGATATGATGATCCGGATTTAATCTATAGAGCAATGAAAATAGGAGCAAAAGGCTATATTCTAAAAACAATGGCATCATCTCAATTAATTTTTGCTATTGAAGAAGTATTGCAGGGTAAAATTTATTTGCCGTCAGGTTTATCCTCACGATTCTTTGAATACTTCCAAAAATCAAGCAAAGAAGAAAAAGCTGAAAATACACAGGAGGAAAATTTACTTCAATATCTTACCCAAAGAGAAGAAGAAGTACTGGAACTTTTAACAAAGGGAATAACATACAAAGGTGTTGCAAATCAGCTGTTTATAAGTGAAACTACCGTAAAAACACACGTAAATAATATATTCCAAAAGTTACAGGTAAATGACAGAACACAGGCTGTTTTATATGCAATCAATAACGGCTTTGCAAACAGAAAAAAATTAAAGATAGCTATATAGCAAATATATGAACAATAAATATAATAATTTACTTACTTACTTATATGAATATTCCGATAAACCGCATCGTAAAGAGACCGTTAACGATCTCTTTTGTGCTGTTTTAGAGCCTCTTGTTCAAAATCAAAAAGTTGAAGCCGTTATACTTTTAAGAATCTTTGATTTTGAAGATAAAGCTTCATATTTTAAAAGATTATTTTTTTCAAAAGTGCAAATTTATAATTTTAGTAATATACCAATTACAAAGGAACATAAAAATTTAGAAAAAAATAATATCTGGAATAATACGGAGTTTATAGTTGTGCTTGGCGGAAGATATTCCGCTGCTCTTATTTGGGATTATTCACAAAGTGAAATAAAAGACAGTTCCAGAGTCTGCCTTTTATATAATTCAAGAATAATACTTGATATAGCAAAAAGCATTGCTGAAAATTCAAAAGAAGATATTCAGGAGTATATAAAAAAATATGTTCCCGACAGACGTGAAAATTCTGCCCTAAATAAATCAATACAGAGTATAGCTTCTATGTTAAATGCAAAAAATGAAGAATATATTTTTAATAATAAAGAAAAAATCAGTTTGGAAAATGATGAAGATACAATAAAAACAGCACAAACAGTAAAAGATAAAGCTAAATTTATTTCACACGAAATAAAAAATCATCTTTCAATTATTAATTTATATTCTGCAATAGCAAATAAACGCTTTGCGAAAATTAAAGGCGACGAAGAAAATATTAAGTCAATACAAAATGCACTAAAAAATATTACCTCTGCCTCCGAAAATATTTCATATTTGATTAATGATTTAAGATGTATGTCAGAGCCTTTCAAATCAGAAATAAATATAAAAAATTTAATAGAAGAAACTGTTGAGCTTTGTAAATTAAAAACAGAAAATTCAGGTGTTGAACTCATAATAAATGAATTAAATAATACAATTGCAACAACAGACAAAGTAAAAGTTCAATGTGCAATAACAAATATTATATTTAATGCAATTGATGCTCATGCAAAAAAAATAGAAATAAATACTAAAGACAAAAAAATATATATAAAAAATAACGGGGAAGAAATACCGAAAAACGTTCAGCCCAGAATTTTTGAAGAAAATTTTACAACAAAAGAGAAAGGCAACGGACTCGGTTTATCATTTTGTAAAGCGCAATTAAAATCGGTAAATGGCGATATCAACCTTATTTCTTCAAATAAAAATGAAACTGTTTTTGTAATAAATATATAAAAAAATTACGGCACGTTATTTTAATCAATCGTTTGTTTTTAAGATATTGTTCTTTATTATTTATAAGTATATCGCCATTTGCACCCTTGATTAGACTTTATTACAAAGGCATTTTTGAGTTTTTGCCAATCTTTTTTAAAAAATTAAGTATTCTTATCATATAAACATTCTGAAAATTTTGTGTTATAATAACCCCCGTATTTAGATTATTATTGGAGAATGTTATGAACAGAATTGAAATGTTTAAAAGACACCTTGACGAAAAAAGAGCAATCAAAGTTATTTCCGGTATTGATAATTTTGATATAGAAAGAGTAAAAAATGTTGTAAGTGCAGCTGAAATGGGCGGAGCCAGTGCAGTTGATATTTGTTACAACGAAGAAATTATTTCTATAGTCAAAGAAATGACAACCCTTCCTGTATTTGTTTCGTCGGTTGTTCCTTCTGAACTTGCAAATGCAGTCAGATTAGGAGCTGATGCAATTGAAGTCGGCAATTTTGATGCTATGTATAAAAAAGGCATTAGAGTATCTGCTGATGATGTTATGGATATTGTCCGCGAAACAAAAAAAATGCTTGGCGATATGAAAACATTTATGTGTGTTACAGTTCCGGGACACATAGAAATTTCGAAACAAATTGCTCTCGCTATGAAATTAGAGGAAATGGGCATTGATTTAATTCAAACAGAAGGTGCAGCAACAATAAATCCTTCAAAATCAGGCGCAAGAGGTTTATTGCAAACGGCAGAAGTTTCAATTTCAAATACAATTGAATTAGCAAGAAACACTTCTGTTCCGATAATGACTGCATCAGGTCTTACTACAACAACCGCACCTTTAGCTTTTGCAGCCGGTGCAAGCGCAATAGGCGTTGGTTCCTGCATAAACAAATTAAACTCCGTAATCGCTATGGTTGCAGTTGTAAAATCGCTTGTTGAATGTATTAAACATAAACAAAACCACGAATTATTAAATGTGTAGTATTTTAAAACAAAGGAGTGTATATCACTCCTTTGTTTTTTGGGGTATTTTTGATTTTTAAAAGTTCTATAAAATATAATTTACTTTCTTTTGATGAACTTGTTATAAATTTAGACAGATTATCACGTTTTAAACTGCCTGAGGAATCTTTCCCCCGCGTATTTTATTCAATTATTTTAAAACATCTTATTGAACCTAGGTTATCAAAAAATGATATTGAAAATCAAAAAGCCGAATTTATTGCCAAAACAGTTAAATTAATTTGGAATGACTCCGTTTCAAAAGTTTGTAAAATCAGGAGCAATAGTAATTTTCCAAATATTGCATTAAAATCACTCATAAAAAATACATTTAAAAACATTGATGAAAGAACTAAAATATTTTTAAATACAGATTTAAATATTGCTTCTGTTTTAAAAAATTTAAATTATGAACAGATACCTTTAAACTTAAAATTTTTAATGAAATTGCTTGAGCATGAAAATGACGGTATGACTTTTGAATACATAAGAGAAAAATATTCCCTGTGTTTTCCCGTAGAAAAACTTTTAATAGTTGAAGGCATAACGGAAGAAATTTTGCTTCCCGTATTTGCCGATAAACTAAAGAAAAATTTTAATAAAAACGGAATTTTTATACTTGGAGCAGGCGGTAAAAGCAAAAGTCCTTCTTTATATTTGAAATTAAAGAACAGATTAAAAATCCCCGTAATTATGTTATTTGATGAAGATGCAAAAGAAATCTGCACAAATTTAAAAGATATTTTACTTAAAAAGGATAAATATATATTAATAGAACATGGAGAATTTGAAGATATTTTACAAATTAATTTAATAAAAAGAGCATTAAATAATGAATATTTACCCGCTGTACCTCTAAATATTTCTGATTTGCGTAAATCCGAAAAAATGTGCAATAATATTGAAGCGTTTTATAGAACAAGGCATTTAGGCGAATTTAAAAAGTCGAAACTGGCAAAAATAATTGCGCAAAATGTTAAATATGAAACGGATATAACCGAAGAAATAAAAAAAATAATATCACATGTGGTTTTATAATTGCCAAAAACCTAAAAAAAGTGATATTATTAACAATATATTATGAAGGAGAGTTTATGAAAAAGATAGTTATTTATTCGATTTTAATTTGTATATTTCTATTTAATACAGTAAATGTTAATGTTGCTGAAACACAAACAGGCGGGTCGTCTTCCGTAAAATCGGAAATAAAAGCTCCTGAAATGACAGTTTATGAAACTTCGCAGATTAGAATTTTTAAAAAAGCCAATAAATATGGTGTTTTTGATAAACAAAATAATCAATATATTGTAAAACCGGTATTGGACGGAATTTATAAATTTGTTAAAAACAACGATTTTGAATATAAAATAAAATCGGGTGATATGCTCGGATATATGAATTTAGTTACCCGCGATACTTTTTTATCACATTTTGATGATATTTATATTTTAGACAACAAATATCTAAAAGTAAAAAAAGATGATAAATTCGGTATTACTGATAAAAAAGGTAAAGTGATTGTTCTTCCGGAATATGAACGGGTATCAGTTACTCAATATGACGGTACCGAATATTTAATAGCAAAATCAGATAAAAAATATAATGTTTTTTACAATGACGGAAAACTTGTTTCCGGCAGTGATTTTTCCGCAATAGATAAAACCACCTACGGAACATCTATTGTAAAAAATTTAAATCCCGCATTAAAAGAATACAGAGAAACGGTAAAAGAAACTCTTGCAGGAGTAGAAACCGCTTACATCACAGAAACGGTTATTTTAGATACAGAAATAGAAGAACTCCCGATTCCTACAATACTCAGACACCCTGATACAGGTGAAATAGAACAAAAAACTTATAAAAAATCTTCTATCGTCTATACAAATTATGCGCCTGAAAGTGACTCTATTATTGAAATTGCGAAATATCCTGTTCCCCCTATGGTTAGAAAAGTAACCGTAAGATCTCATAATTATTATAAACAAGAACCTAAACAAATTAAAACTGAACAGGATAAAATAACCGAAAATGTAAATAATACCAAAGTTGATAAACCTGTAAAAACTCAAAAAGATAATGAGGCAGCAGAGGTTATTACTTTAAATAAAAAATCATATTATATTGTTAACTATAAAGGCAAATTAGGTTTGCAAACAAGAAAAGGAAAAGAATTAATCCCTGCTCAATATAAAATGCTAAAAATTAAAAATGTAAATTCAAAAGAAATAATTGCTGCCGTTAACGATAAAGGCGCAAAATTATACTCGGCAAACGGCGACATTATGGCAAAAAGATATCAGGGCAAAATTGATGTTTTTACTCCGTTAAGAAAGTATGAATATTATAATGTTGATAACATATATATGGTTTCATTTAATAATAAAAAAATAGGTGAAATAGAAGTATTTGATGATGGCACTTATGAATATAAGCGTTTTGGATTTAATGCTTCTAATATGAAAAAAGCAAATGAAATCTTTGCAGCATTTTTATCAGCTGAAAAAAAATAGTGATTAATTAAAGGGAACTATATATCGAATTAGCCAATTATCGACTCAGAGACAGAAATAGTGCTATACAGTACCATCAAGGTACTTAACAAACGGACTTTTTCTGTTGTTTTATTAAAAATTTTTAAAGAAGTTCGTCAACGGTCTTGCTTATTTGGATTTCTTTTTTTGTTTTTGAAATCACGACCACCGGCTTAGCCGGTGGTTTGTTCTGCGGCTATAAGCCGCTGTTACCTGCTTGGCTCTAAAGAGCCACCGAAAGTTCGCCTCTCGCACTACATGC
>CAJOJP010000008.1 GCA_905234915.1 Candidatus Gastranaerophilales bacterium | reverse complement strand
ATAAGCGGGTGTAACAGCTCCGAAAAGTGTTTTCTTTTTGCAGTATTCTAAAATTTCGGAAATAAAAAGTCCAGTTAATTACAGAACGTTATACTAGAACGTTCTGAATTGGCGAAATTTGCTCGGATATTATAAATTCTTTGTTTTAATTAATTGTATAAATTCATCAACAAGATTTTCATTCCATTGTTTTCCTGATTCTTGCCTTATAATTTTAATTATTTCATCGCAAGTATATGCTTGTCTGTAAGGTCTATCCTGAGCCATTGCATAAAAAGCATCAACCAAAAGTACTATTTGCGAAGATATAGGAATTTCGACTCCCGCTTTGTGCCCGGGATAACCTTTACCATCCCAATTTTCATGATGGCTTTCTATTATAGGAATGATATCTTGTATCTTTGATATTGGTTTTAAAATTTCCCTGGCAGCTATTACCGGATGACGTTTTATAATTTCTTTTTCATCTTCACTTAACGGTTCTTTTTTATTAAAAATATCCTCCGGTATCATAATATTACCAATATCATACAATAACACGGCAAGTCTTAATTTCTCAATTTCTTCTTTTGCTAAGTCTATTTTTTCTGCAAGCATAACTGCCAAAAGCTGCTTTGCTTTTGTCGTTCCTTCTTTATACATTTTATTATACATTTGAGATATCATATCAACTACCGCAAACAATATATCATTAGATTTTGCATCTTCATTTTTTATTTCCGTAAGTTTTATATTTAACTTTTGTGCAGTTTCTTCATCTATAGGAATGCGTTTTTTAGCAATAATATCAATAAATGTTTCAATAGCAAGTTTTTTCCAGTTGGATTCAAGTTTTACATTTGCAATTTTAACCTGATTTCTTCCGTTTAATTTAGCTTGATACATAGCTTGATCAGCCATTTCAATTAATTCATCAATTCTATCCGAATGTTCAGTAAAAGTTGCAACACCTATGCTTGCCGTAACTCCTCCGATTGTATCAATTACTTGATTTTCAATTGATTTGCGTATTCTTTCTGCTGCTGTAAAACCGCCTTTTGAATCAACACCGGACAAAAGTACATTAAATTCTTCACCGCCTATTCTTGCAGGTACATCAATTGAACGCGCTTCTTTTTTAAGAACATTTGCTATTGTTTTAATTGCTAAATCACCATATTGATGACCGTATGTATCATTGATTTTTTTTAAATAGTCTAAATCCAATGATACAAGAGAAAACGGCTGTTTTAAACGAATTGACCTTTCTGCTTCTTTTGTTATTGTTTCTTCAAAATATCTTCTGTTATATAATCCTGTTAATGGGTCTGTAACAGCCTGCTTTTTTACCTCCTCAAATAAACCGGCAACGGTTATTGCAAGTTCAATTTGATTTGCATATAAAGAAAGAAAATTTCTTTCTGTTTCTGTTATACCGTCACGGTCAGAAGAAACAATAACACAGCCGAAAGCTTCATTTGATTTATGTAAAGGAACAATTGTACAAGATTTTGAATATATACCCGAAAGAATATTATCTAAATAATTTTCTTCCAACGCAGGAAAAAACATTTGCAATATTCCTTTTATATCCGGAGTTGAATATATTTGACGTTCAATAATGGCTTTGACTACAATGGAATTTAGAATATAAGGCAATTCATAAGTACCGGCCGATTCTGATATTAGCTCAAATGCTTTATTTATGCTTTTATTTTCGGAATATGCTTTTACTTCAAAATAGCTTGAAGCGTTTTCCCTTTTGTTAATCTTTAAAATAGCAGCAAAAGTATATCCTAAATCTTCATGCAGTATATGAATAATTTTATCAAGCATATTAGAAAGCGGCTGAGAAGAATTCATCATTTCCCAAACACTGTTCAAGGTTAATATTGTTTGATTTGCCTGTTCAAGTTCTTTTGTTCTTGCTGCAATTTCTTCTTCAAGCGCAATATTTCTTGCATATACATCAGCAAAATTTTTACCCTGCATATATATTGACCCGTCAATCCGGTTTATTTGCCCCAATAAATCTTTTAATCCTGAAAATATACCCACATTTCACCTGACACAACTATTACCCGTTTATTTTATTTATATAAATAATATTAAATTTATCTAAAACTTATCGCGGGAAATTTTTTCATCAAACCTGATTTAACAGAAGAAATTTCATTATTAATAATATCATCAGTCAAAGTTGCTTCCGCACTTTGCAAGGTAATTCTGTATGCAAGACTTTTAAAGCCTTGTTGTATATGTTCACCTTCATATATATCAAACAAATTAACTCTTTTAAAAATTTTAGCATCAGCTGCCTTTTTAATTGCTAATGTAATTTGCTCATTGGATATATTACTATCAATAGCAAAAGAGATATCACGCTGTACTTCCGGAAATATAGGAAGCGGCTTATATTTTACGGTATTAACCGAGGCTGCTTTTAACAACTTGCTTAAATTTATTTCAAATAATAAAATATCTTGATTTATTTTCAATTTATCTTTTAATAACGGATAAATTTCACCGAAATATCCGATAGTTTCAGGATTTTTTCCCAGAAGTACAACTTTTGCGCCTCTATATGGATGAAGCCAGCTGCAATTATCAACCTGATTAAACTTAACTCTTGAGGATATATTCAAAAGTTCAAAAAGACTTTCTAAATATCCTTTTAAAGTATAGAAATCAGGTTTTGAGTGTTTTTTCCATAAATTTTCGTTTGTATTTCCCGTTATTACACCTGATAACATTTGATTTTCTTCTACACCGGAGTCAATTTTATCGGCAGCTTTTTTTATAAAATATGTTTTACCTATTTCATAAAGCCAAATATTTTTTTGTCCGTTATCAAAATTACTTTTTAGAGCATCTAACATATTGGCAATAGTGGTTTGCCTGAGCATAGTATGTTCATCAGACTGAGGATTTTTTACAAATACAGCTTCCTCTTTGTTATAAGCTAAGCCGAAACGATTTAACAGAGGTTCACCTATTAAAGAAGAAGTTATGCTTTCATTAAAGCCGTATCCTAAAAATAATGTATTTATTGCTTTTAAAAGTCTTTCTTCTCTTAATATTTCCGGAGATTGAGTTTTATTGGGAAGCGACGGTTCTATTTTATCATACCCGTATATTCGTGCTATTTCCTCAATTAAATCAATTTCCTGTTTTACGTCATTAATTCTGAAGCTTGGTGTTTTAAACTTTGCAGCGGCATCATTTTTCCCAAGAAGTTCAAACCCCAGATTAGTCAATATTTCTATGCATTTCAAAGAAGGTATGTCTATACCGAGAATACGTTTAATTTGATTAAATCTTAATGTAATTTGAATATCCTCGGGAGTATTATTACCGGCTTGAGTTAAACCTTCAAATTTTGCATCCGCATATTTAATAAGCAAATCAATAGCACGGATTAATGCAGGTTTTGTAGATTTAATATCTACTCCGCGTTCAAATCTTGCACATGCTTCACTTCTATAACCTATACTTCTTGAATTTTTTCTGTTTGTTGAGGGTGTAAAATAAGCAGCTTCAAGAACAATATTCTTTGTATTATCATCAATTCCGGAATTTATTCCGCCAAAAACTCCTGCAACACAGACTCCTTTTTCTTTCGAAGCACACAAAATCGTATCATTTGTCAATTTGCGTTCAACACCGTCAAGAGTAACTATGGTTTCGTCCTCTTTTGCCCTTCTTACACATATATAGCCGTTTAATTTGTCCTTATCGAAAGCATGTAAAGGCTGTCCGTATTCCAATAAAATATAATTAGTAATGTCAACAACATTGTTTATTGACCGAATACCTGAAGCTTCAAGTCTTCTTGTCATCCAGGCGGGTGAAGGTTTTATCACAACTTCTTTTAGAACAGCTGCACAGTAATATTTGCAGGCATCTTCCGCTATTATTTCAACTTGAAAATTTTCAGCTTTTTTATTTTCATAGCCTTTTATTTCTTCAAATTTTAATTGTTTATTAAAAAGAGAACATATTTCACGAGCAACACCTATTACTGACATTTCATCGCCCCTGTTTGCGGTAGGGGCAACATCAATAACCGTATCTTCATGTAAATTTAAAAGTTCTTCAAGTTTTGTACCTAATTTTATATTTTTAAAAATTCTGTTTAAAATTAGTATTCCGTCTTCCTCTTGCATGCCTGATAACCCAAGTTCATCTTGTGAACATAACATACCTTGAGATTCAACTCCTCTAATTACGGCAGGAGTGAGTTCAAATTGCTCGCCTGTTTTACGATTTAAAACTTTTGACCCTACAGAAGCATAAGGAATTATTTGTCCCTCTTGAATATTTTGAGCTCCGCATACTACTGTTTTGACTGTACTTCCCAAATCAACATCAACAAGATGAAGTTTATCCGCATTAGGATGAGATGAAATTTTTTTAATTTGTGCTGTTATAATATTGGTAAATTTAGGACCTGTTATCTCAATATCTTCTACTTCAAGTCCTGACATTGTAAGCTCATGAACTATCTGCTCCGTTGTTAAATCTGATATATCAACATACTCATTAAGCCATTCAAGTGAAATTTTCATATATTAATCCTTTTATCTATAATTTGATTTTATAATAAATATAAAGATATGTCACTTTGTTAAAATTCTGATTTTTACTATTTTGCCAATTTATAAATATCATTTTTATTTGCATTAAATAATAATGATAGTATTTTAGCAATATCTTTTGTAGAATAGCCTTCTTCTTTTAATACCGATATTTTTTGCATTAAGTCATTTCCGCATGTATTTTCTTCCTCGTGAGCATAAATCATAACAACAATTTCTCCTTTCAGAGGATGATTATTATAATACTCAATAATATCCGAAGCAAAACCCGTTTTAACTTCTTCAAATAATTTAGTTAATTCTCTTCCTACCGAAATTTTTGTATCAGTGCCATATTCGTCTTGTATATTTTTTAATGTTTTAATCAAGCGTAAAGGAGATTCGTAAAAAATACAATTAGTTCCTTTATATTTATTTAAAATTAGAATTTGCTGTTTGGGATTACGGGGAATAAAACCTATAAAAGCATATTCTTCGGTTTTTCTCGGCAATAGGCTTAAAAATGTTGTGACAGCGCAAGCTCCCGGAAGCGAGGTTATTTTTATATTATTTTTTAAAAGTTCTTCAATTAAAAAGCTGCCCGGGTCGGAAATTAACGGTGTACCGGCATCTGATACAAAACCAACGTTATAACCTTCATTTAAAAGCGTAATTATTTTACAGCTTCTTTCTTTTTCGTTAAATTTATGACAATCTAAAAGTTTAGCTTTTATTTCGTATTTTTCCGTGAGTATTCCCGTTATTCTTGTATCTTCGCAGGCTATATAATCAACTTGTTTTAAGGTTTCAACGGTTCTTAACGTAATATCACCCAAATTACCTATAGGTGTAGCACAAATATAAAAATTACCAATCATAATTTTATGCCTTTATCGGATTAGTAACGTTTCTTTCAAATGTTTTATCCAAGCCCGTTACTTCCAGTATTCGGCTGACATCAGGACTTACATTGCTTAAAGAAAGAGTTTTATTATTTAATACGGCTACTTTTTTCATTTTTAGCAGTGCATTTATAGCTTTTAAATCAATTGAATTAATATTGGAAAAATCTATATCAATATCGTTGACACGTTCTATGTCAAAGTTATCTATATTATTTATATTATTAAATAAATCAAAAGCTTTTAATACCTGCATATAATACTCAGTTGTTTGTTGTACATATATTATAATAATATTTAATCAAAATTTATGCAAGCAGTTGTTCTAATTTGCGAGAGGTGACTTTAAAAAGATTATTGCAAAATGCTGCTTTCATATAACGGTTCACAATGTATCATTATTCTTGTTTGTTTATACTCTTGATTTAGTTTGGCCTCAACATTATCACAAATTAAATGACATTCGCTTATTTTTAACTCCGGAGCAAAAAGAAGCGTAACTTCTATATCTCTGCATCTTCCGATTTTTCTGCATTTTAAATGTTTATAACCCTTAATACCTTTTACATTATTTAATATCAATTCTATTTTATTAATATCTTCCTGAGGCAAAGAACCGTCTAATAAATCATTCATTGCATTTTTATTTATTTTTAAGCCTGTCTTTACTATAATACACGAGATTAATATGCTTATTAAAGGGTCAACTACAGCATAACCGGTAAATTTAATTATCAGTAATCCTAAAAGAACTCCAAATGAGGATATTACATCCATTTGTAAATGCCGGGCATCCGCATATAATGATGCGGAATCTCGTTTTTTGGCTATATAAAATAAATAACTGCTCACTATAAGATTTAATATTACGGAAAAAGCCATAACATATATGCCAAAAACGGGCTCGCTTTTTAAATCAAACCCTGAAAACAGTTTTTTTATTGATTCTGAAATCATATAAAGACCCGCAAAAACAATTAATCCGCCTTCTATAAAGCCTGACATATCTTCATATTTTCCGTGTCCGAAAGGATGTTCTTTATCGGCGGGCTCGTTTGCTTTTGATACGGCAAAAAAAGTTAACAATGAAGCAAATAAATCGGTGCCCGAATGAATAGCTTCTGATATTATGCTTATACTGCCGGAAAGAATACCGGCAATTATTTTCAGCACTATTATTATGCTGTTTGATATTATTGAAAATAATGCTGCAATTTTCATTTCCATAAAAGAATTGTATCATTTATTTTTTTTGTATGCTACTAAATTATTGTTTTTTATTTGCTTTGCTTCATGATTAATTCCGGAAAATAAAAAAAGAGGGCATAAATGCCCTGCTGTCTGGAATTAAGAATAGTTGGAAGTATGAAAAAGATACTTATATATAACAAAATAATAACTTTTTCTTCAATTACCCGAAAGGATAAAATAAATTTTAGTCCAATGACTAATTTTAAAAAAGCATTAAGTGCATATAATACACTTAATGCCAAAGTCTTTAAAATATTGTGTTTTTAGCTTGTCAATATTTTTTTACATTTGGTATTGACAAAATATTTTTTATAATACATAATGATTGTACAAAATAAAGTGTAATCAAAACACTTTAATTAAGAAAAAAACAGAGGTTATTAAACTATGAAAATAAATGCAATTAATTCTTCAATTTATATGACAAAGCATAACAGGAACTTTAAAGGTACTGCCGTTCCTTATCCTGAATATGAAAACGCTTACTACAGCAAAACGGAACCTGATGCTATAACAAGAGTCGTTACAAAGTTATCCGCTTTATTTACTCCTGAAGTAACTCAAAAATCACAGGAAATAAAAAACGGTATTAACAAAATCTATAACGACAATAAACAAACATCAGATTACGTAAATACTCCAAAAACCCACCTGCTTTCTGTTTTGGCATAATTGCCTACAGCAGGTCGGGGTTAGTTCTCTTTTTCGTTTAAAAAATATTTTTTTCTGATTATCCATTGTATTAAGGTCAAAATAAAAATTAAAACGAATAAAACATAAGCTATTGCTGAAGCTCTGCCTATATTAAAAAATTCAAATGCATTCTGGTAGAGCCAATATACGAGAATATTTGTCGAATTATTTGGGCCGCCCTGCGTCATAAGATATATCAGGTCAAAAACCTGAAAAGAGCTTATTGTCGTAATTAAAAGTACAAAAAATACAGAAGGAGTTAATAATGGCAGCGTTATTTTAAAAAATGTTTTTACACTTCCGGCTCCGTCTATTTTTGCAGCTTCATAAATTTGATTGTTTAAAGCGGAAAATCCAGACAAAAATATTATCATATTATATCCTATTAATTTCCATACCGATACAAAAATCAAAACATACATTGCAAATCTGCTGTCAAAAAGCCATGCTTGATTTATTTTAAAAAAAGTATTAATAAATCCCGTATTAGGGTCAAATATCCACTGCCAGACCATTGCTATTACTATCATAGGAGTTATAAAAGGAAGAAAATATGCGGTTTTAAAAAATTCTGTTCCTCGTATTTTATTGTTTAAAACTGCTGCCAGTATTAATGGTATTATCGTTGCAAATACAGTTACCATCAAAGCATAAAAAATTGTATTTTTGAGTACAAACCAAAAGTTTTCGGATTTAAAAAGCTCTATATAATTATTCAAACCTGCAAATTTTATTTCAGAAATTAAATTCCACTTAAAAAAACTCAACAAAAATGAAAAAATTGAAGGAATAAAAATAAACGCAAAACACCCTGCTAATGAAGGCAGAAGAAATGCTGCAGCCGTAATTTTTTCAATAAATGATTGTTTTTTATTATAACTGACTTTTTTCATTTTTGATTTTACGCTATGTATTATCTATAATAAGAAGTATAATATTTTTCTGATTTTGTAACAAGGATATTAACAAATTATGACACAAATAGTCGATTTTAGTGCTTTCGGTAAAAATGATATAAGAGGAATCTATGGTAAAGAGGTAACAGAGGAGCTTTTTTACTATACAGGTAAAGGATTCGTTAAATATATCTGCGAAAAAACAGGCTTAGAACCATGGGATATATGGATTAGTGTATCGCGCGACGCAAGATTGCATTCAGAAGCTCTTGCTAACGTTCTTATTAAAGGTATTGTTCATTCAGGGGCAAATGCATTAAATCTGGGTTTGGTTCCGACTCCTTTAGGTTATTATTCCGAATTTATTTCATTTCCCGATGATATATGCTCTAATGGCAAAATTTACGGTGCTTTAATAGTTACGGCAAGTCATAATCCGCCTGAATATAACGGATTAAAACTTACGTTTAATAAGTCTTCACTTAACGAGCAGGAGATAAAAGCCGTAAAAGAATATACAATACAGGAGATGAACGGTAATTTAACCGCAATCAGGCATGGAGAATCACATAATTTTAATATTGTTCCTAAATATTCTGATTTTATTTCATCAACCTTTGAAGGAACAGGAAAAGGAATAAAAGTTGTAACCGACTGTGCAAACGGTACGGCAGGTGTAGTTGCTACTAAATTGTATTCTGATATAGGTTGTGAGGTTATAGAATTATTTTCGGAGCCTGACGGTAATTTCCCCAATCATCATCCTAATCCCAGTGATTTATCAACACTTGATGCTATAAAAGCCAAAGTAGTTGAAACGGGAGCTGATTTAGGTATTGCTTTTGATGGAGACTCCGACAGGCTTGGGGTAATTGATTCAGAGGGAAATCCTTTAACCGGTGATAAATTGTTATATATATATGCTCGGGATATTTTAAAAGACCTTGTTATAAGAGGTGAAAAACCTGTAATTGTTTCCGAGGTTAAATGTTCCCAGGTGCTTTATGACGAAATCAGCAGGCTGGGCGGCAAAGCCATAATGACTAAAACAGGACACGGGTATATAAAATCTCAAATAAAATCCGATAATGCTATTTTAGCCGGAGAAATGTCGGGTCACATGTTTTTTAAAGACCGTTACTACGGTTTTGATGATGCAATTTATGCCGGCTGTCGTATTATTGAAATTGTTGCAAAAAATAAAGCTCAAAATCCGAATTTTAAAATTTCGGATTTGCTTATCCCTTTCAACAAAATATATACCTCCGATGAAGTACGCTATAAATGCAAAAATGAATTAAAAAAAGCTGTTCTTGAAAAAATTACCCAAATAATAAAAGAAAATAAAAATATATTTTCCGAATTAATAAAAGACGTAGTTACAATAGACGGTTTGAGGATTATTTTTTCGGACGGTTTTGCTTTAATCAGACAGAGCAATACGGAACCTGTTTTTACGTTGAGGTTTGAAGCTCGAACAAAAGAAAAAGCACTTCATTATAAAAATGTAATGATTTCGCTATTAGATGAATGTATAAAAAAATTATCAGACAGTGAGGAAAAATGAAAACATCATTAACGGCAAAAATAGTTATTGTTCTTTGTATATTATGTTTGCTTGCGGGATTTTTATCCGTAGAAAAATATAAACCTTATGCAGAGGATTATACAAAAGGAAAATCAAATAAAGTTGCGGTAATTGAGCTGGAAGGAGTAATTGCGGCAGCTTCAGAAAACAGTTTATTTGAACAGGATGCAAGTGCCTCTAATATGCTTAAATCATTATCATCAATAAAAGATGATAAAAATATATCGGGGGTAATTTTAAAAATTAATTCACCGGGCGGTACTGTTGCAATGTCGCAAAATATTTATAATAAAGTTTTAGAACTTAGAAAAGAAAAACCGGTAATTACGGTTTTTGATGATATAGGTGCCTCAGGTGCATATTATATTGCGTCTGCTGCCGATAGGATTATTGCTCAAGAGGGTACGTTAACAGGAAGCATCGGTGTTATTTTCTCGTTTATGGATTATCATAATCTGCTTGCAGATAAATTAAATGTAAATAATGTTGTTATAAAGAGCGGTAAATTTAAAGATATCGGCTCCGGTACAAGGGCAATGACAGATGAAGAAAAAGAGCTTATGCAGACTATTATTGATGATTCTTATTATCAATTTTTAAATGCCATCACAAACGGAAGAATAAACAGAACCGATACATATTCAGCCGTGAAATCGGAATTAACTGCTGAAACGCTTAAAAAATATGCTGACGGCAGAATATTTACGGGAAAACAGGCTAAAGTCCTCGGTTTTATCGATGAAACAGGTGATATGGATACGGCTAAAGCTATAATTACTTCAATTATGCAGGAAAAATACGGAAATAATCTCCCTGCTTCATTAATTTCATATAATAAACAAAGCAAACTTATTGATTATATGCTCGGTATAACCGAATATAAATTTAATAAAGGAGTAAAATTAACTGATTTTATGCCTAAAAGTATTATATTAAACAGAAGGTTATTGTATTTATGGGAATAACGACTGAAGAATTTTTTCAAAATGTATATAATGTGATGTTTTCTCCAAAAGATTTTTTTGAGAATGAAAACGTAAATTCCTCACTAAGGCTGGCTATCGGGGTAATAGCTGCTATGACCGTTGTTAATAAATTTGCATTTGCGCTTGCAGGTAATTCAATAAACGGTTGGTCATTTATTTTTTCATTAATATGGGGAGTTATATTCTCTGTTATAATGTGGTTTATTATAGCTTTATTTTTTGAATATATGGCAAAAATATTTGATAGAGGCGGTCATATTGTTAAATTGCTTTATCTGTCGGCTTTTGCTGCTATACCTTCTTTATTTTTTGCTCCGTTAAATTTGTTAAAGCAAATAGGCGAGTTTGGTTATGTATTATCTGTAATTTCAGGCTGTTTATTGTATTTATGGATTTTTATTTTATATGCTTATGCTGTTAAAAATACTTATAAAATTACACTTGCAAGAGCATTTATGCTTATTTTTCTTCCCATAATTTCATCTATACTTGCAATATACCAGATTGCGGGTTTTTATCATAAAATGTGGTATATATTCTCTATATAGAGAGCAGGACATTATATATTATGATTAAAAAATTTATAGTAACGATTTTATTTTTATTAATGATAAATACGGCAGTATTTGCATTAAATACAAAGGATATTTTATCTTCAATGGAGAATAGTGTATTCGGTTATGATTATCATAACGAATCCGATACAAAACGCATAGAGCGGCTTGAAGAATATATGTACGGAGTAAAAAAAACCGGTGCTGTTCAAACAAGAATTGAAGCACTTCAAAATGACAGCGGAATTATTGCTCAAGAGAAAAAATCAAAAAAGGAAATACAGATACAAAATCAAGAAAATAAATTGCAAAATGAATTAAAGCAGGGAGCAAAAAAAACGTTAAAAGAAGATGAAACTGTTGAATATGCAATTGTAGATAAAATGGAAAAAGATTTATTTAATCAAACATATAAAAGCGAAAATATATATGACAGGTTAAACAGGCTTGAAACAACCGTTTTTCAAAATACAAGCAGTGAGGATTTAAGTACAAGAGTTGATAAACTTGCTTCTGTGCTTCGGCCTTCGGGACGCAAAATTCCTATGCAGGAGGAACGTATTTATACACCTGAGAATTTAGGGAAATTATATAACGAACACGGTTTTATGCAGGTTGATGAACAAACAATGCCTTTCCAGCTTGCAGCATTAGAAAATAATCTGTTAAAACACGAATATGTATCGGATAACAATGCAAACAGACTTTCACGTTTAGAGCAGAAGCTTTTTAACCGCACTTTTCCTAATGATGCGGATACTCAAAGAATGCAAAGATTAATAGCTGCCTACGAAGCAAAAAAAGATAGTTATAAATATGAAAATAACCGAAAAATGCAAAATATGGCAACTATATCCCAAATCGGCGGCATTTTATTAATGATTTTAGCTATTCTTTTATAAGTTTTTTATAATAGCAATATGATTAGACGTATAGAATATTTAGAACAAATAAATATTATCGATTGGCTGTTAAACTAATTATTTATCAAACTTTTTTGATTTAATCGTTCCAGAATTGATATAACAAGATTTATATCTTGCAAATTAAGTTTTTTGCATTCCGTAACCAATAATTTTAAATTCGGATTATTACAGATTTCATCCGCAAGTTCATTTGCGGCTTTTGTTTCATAGTAATTAGCTAAGGGAGAAGTTTTATCGTAATCGATTAAGTCATCCATTGCACATTCAAAAATTCTTGCTATTTTTAACAAAGAGTTAACTGTAGGGTTTTTATTTTTACCCGAAAAAATATTATCAACGGAAACCTGTGAAATTCCTGTTAATTCTGCAATTTTTCTGTTTGAAAGATATTTTGAATGCTTATACTCATTTAATTTTAAAACACTTAATTCAGACATTCCATTAATCCCATACAATAATATAATATATGTTTTTGGGGAAAACAATATAAAATTAATGTTTTTAACAAAATACCATACTAAATTAAATAAAATATTGACACTAATATTTTAATATGGTATTTTGGGTTTGTTACTACGTTAATATAATATGGTTTATAATTTTTATTAATATTAAAATGAGGCATTTATGTTTTGTAATATTATGGCAGAAATGGCGAGAAAACAAATAAGTAAACAAGAAATGGCTGATTTTTTAGGAATATCTGTTAAAACATTTGAAAGGAAAATCAAAAATACTGCAAATTTTAGTATTAGAGAAATTTTTGCCATACAAAAAGTATTTAATAATTCTGAATGCACATTTGAATATTTGTTGTTTAATGCGGGGGAAAAAATGAATGGCTGAAAATATGTTAAAGAAAATAAAAAAATTTTTTATGCCGGATTTAATAGGCGAACCGCCGTGGGGCGGATTTTCAGTAGAGTGGAGTCGAGCGACAGCGAGCGAACTCGAAGTAACAGGTAATCCGCTGGAACGGCTCAAAAATGCCATAGGTGAAAATTTGTCGGAGGTGTATTATGCGTATTTTTGAAAAGTGGAAGCAAGGATTACAATGGATGAAAATCCAAGACGGAATAGGCGAACCTCCGTGGGAATACGACTTTTTGTATAATTTACCGGAGAGCGAATTACCAAAATATTTAAAAAAGATTTTTAAATACAGAACGGGAGAAGATTTACCGTTAAAATACGATTTTAAATTGCATAATTGGATTATTGATAAAAAAGGATGTAAAACCTTTAATCAGAAAATTCAATGGATAAAATTATACGGAATAACCGATTTAATGCGTAATTGTGCGGATAAAGTAAAAGTAAGAGATTATGTACGTGAAAAAATTGGTGCTGAATATTTAAAGCCTGTACTTCAATTAGTTAGGAGTGAGGAGAGTGGAGTTAGGAGCAATAATTTAAATTTTTCACTCTCAACTCTTAACACTCCGCTTTTCGATAAAATCGACTTTGAAAAACTCCCCGATAGCTTTGTAATAAAATGCGCTCACGGGTGCAAGTGGCATTATATTATAAAAAATAAAAAGGATTTTCTTAATAACAAAAGATTATTTGATATTGTAAAACGAAACATAACAGGCTGGTTAGAGCAGGAGTTTTTTCCGTGGAACGGGTTTGAGATGCAGTACGCGAAATTTCGCAGAGTGAAGTTGAGCGAGAGAGAGGACTTTCAAGATGCAATGGAGCCAAAGTTATTAATAGAACCTTTTATGAGGGAAAACAGACATATTGAGGCATATTGTTTTAACGGAAGACCAAGAGTTTTTGCTGATGTTCATATTGATAGCAGTGATCGGATTTGCACTTATAATGAAGATTTTACTTATTCGGATTTAGTATTGAGTGAGGATAGAAAATTAATGCAAAACTTTCCCGCTGATGAAATATTAAAACAATCAATTGATTTAAGTAAAAAGTTATCGAAAGATTTTAGGTTTGTACGTGTGGATTGGATGTGTCACGAAGGTAAATTATACTTTGAAGAATTAACCTTTACCCCGTACAGCGGGTTTGGCGGATTTGATAAAAAGTGGAATTTAAAACTGGGTAATTGGATAGCATAGGAAGGAGAATTAAATATAAAAAATGAATTTAGATGGAATTGAAAATTTAAATAAAGAAGATTTAAATGAATTATATGATGATATATTGGAATTTGGTGATAATACGTATCTGGCTGCTTGTTGTTGCGCTAACGGGGATAAATTTCCCATTTGGAGTAGTTGGACTTATGATTGGCTCGATTATAGCTCTGATGGGTTTCGTCGTTGGTGCGTAAGTACATGCCTCAGTTGGCATGACAGTGTGTGCAGCAGCTGGGGAGGACCAAACGGTGATAGCAGTGATTGTTCATTGGGGTGTTAGTGTATAGAGGTGCTGCTTTTATGTGTCCATGGCTTTTAAAATAATGTCTGTTTGTATTCAAAGAAAGTTAAAATACATAAATTGTCTTTAAAAGAAACTAATCTGCCCGCTGTTAAAAAAGAGGTGGCATGAATTGTCCTGAAAACAGAACAATCTGCCCGCTGTTAAAAAAAAAATTACGTAGCTATTTTTGCGGAATTTCAACAAATTCCGCTTTTTTTAATATAATGTTTATATGATTATGTAATAAATAAAAAGGAAAATTTTTATGAAAAGGGCAATAGTTATTGTTATTGATTCTATGGGGATAGGCGCAATGAAGGATTGCGAAGATTACGGCGATACCCTTGAATGTAATACTTTGTGCAATGTTGCAAAAGCAGTAAACGGGTTAAATGCGCCTTATTTTTATAAACTGGGTTTAGGAAATTTAGGCAATATAAAGGGAGTTGCGGAAAATCCCGGGGCTATAGCTCAATATGGAATTATGAAGGAAACTTCAAAAGGAAAAGATACAACAACCGGTCATTGGGAAATGATGGGGCTTATTCTTGATAAACCGTTTAAAGTATATCCGAAAGGGTTTCCTGATAAAATAATAAATAAATTTATAAAAGAAACGGGATGTAAAGGTATTCTGGCTAATTATCCCGCTTCCGGCACAAAAGTTATTGAAGATTTTCACATTGAACATTCAAAAACTAAATTTCCTATTATATATACAAGTGCCGACAGTGTATTTCAAATTGCCGTCGATATTGATGTTATACCGTTAGAAACGCTTTATGAATGGTGTAAAACTGCCCGCAGTATATTAACTGATGAATACAATGTTTCAAGAGTAATTGCCCGTCCTTATCATCTTGTTGACGGTAAACCCGTAAGAATAGGAGCAAAAAGAAGAGATTATTCGGTTGAACCGTTTAAAGATTCTGCTCTTGATATAATTTTGAAAAATAACGGAAGTGTTTTAGGCATAGGTAAAATTGAAGATATTTTTGTCGGAAAAGGTATTTCACACGCTGTTCATACATCCGGTAACAAAGAAGGACTTGAATTAACACTAAAAGCAATAAAAAATGAATTAAATTTAAATGAATTAAAAACAAAAAAATATGATATCAATAATTTTGATAAACAATTTATTTTTACAAATTTAGTTGATACTGATATGCTCTATGGACACAGAAATGATTATAAAGGATATGCACGCGCAATAGAGGAGATAGACAGCTATATTCCTTTATTTATAGAAGCAATGAGTGATGATGATTTATTAATTTTTACGGCAGACCATGGCTGCGACCCTACTACAAAAGGTACAGACCATACAAGAGAGCAGGTTCCGATATTAATATACTCTAAGAATATAAAATCAGGAAAACTTCCCAATATCGATACTTTCAGCTATATTTCAAACAGAGTGCTTGATTGGCTTAATATAAAAATTTTTTAAGGTAATTTTATTCCCATCGCCTTATTGAACCGACAAGCCTGCCTAATATATGAACATTATTTATTTCTTTTTCAATAATATATTGTGTAGGATATGTTGTTTTATCGTTATTATCAGACATAACAACAAGCTTATCAATATGTAAAATCAGTCTTTTGCATAAAAGTTTATCATTGTAGAAAAAAACATATACCTTGTTATCTGTTATTTTAAGTGATTTTTGATGTTCAATAATTAATTTGTCACCATCTTTAATAGACGGAAGCATACTGTCGCCTGAGGCTTTTAATATAAAATACTTTTTATTATCAGAATATGAACTTATTAATTCTTTTGGAACCGAAATTTTTTGTATTTTCCCAATAAGCTCAATATTATTGTTTCCGGCACTTATCTGCATATCAGGATAATAATCTATCATTACATTATTAGTTGAAATGTTGTTTTCTTTTTTATATCTTTCTGTCTTATTGTAAAAATACTCTTGAATTTTTTCCCACTCATATTGTTTTAATTCGGAATTACGAGAGGCTCGGCTGCCTATAGCCTGTTTTGATAATCCTAATGCTTCCGCTATATCATTATATGTAATTTTTTTCTTGGTAATAACTTGTAAATCCTGTATTGCTTGAGAAATCAGCATACTTTGTCCTTTTTTGTAATTTTGATATTTTTGCAATTTTATGCAATTTTATATTGACATTTGCAAATATTTGAGTAAAAATTTAATTAAAATTTAAATACAAAATCGACGAAAATATTTTAATTAATTTTAAAAAAATAGAGAACTATAAGTAACAAATACCTTAATTCTCCTCATTTTGCATTTATATTTTAACAGAAATAAATAAAAAATACAATTAATATTGTATTTAAATTTTAGGTTGCAAAAAAGGAATAAAATGCTGAATTAGTTAAAATAGGACTTTGAAACGAGTTCAAGGTGATATAGATACTATATTAAAACAATCAATTGATTTAAATAAAATTGAAAGGAGTTTAAAAATGGATTTTAGCTTATTTGAAGATTTAAGCGATGAAGAAATTATGTTATTATATGATACCAACGTATTTGAAGATTCCGGTAGTATGCATTTAGCATATTGTGATTGCAAAGACTCTGAAGACAGATGTCATAATAATCATAATCATATTGCCCATGGCTGGCCGAGAGTACCTTCCGACCAAGCGTGTGCGGAATTGATAAAGCACTTCAACAGTTTTAGTGAATGTAATGATTATTGTGTGAGCGATCATGCTATGGCTGGTGCGTGTTGGCAAAATCAAAACTGTTATTGTCATACTTATCGTTATAATACAGTTAGTTGGACACGATGCGACTTATAGCTTTCATCCCGTATTTTTATGAAATTTCAAAAAATTTTGCTTTTTTTAAATTTTTTTTGGTTTAAAAGCAGAGAGTTTTAAAATTTCCTGTGCTGTTTTCTTAATTGTAATACCTGTCGCGGTAATTTCTGCAAGTAATTCCGGAGTTTGCGCAAGAAGTTTTGCCTGCGGCATAAGTCCCACAAAACTGCCCGATATCATATCTTCTGCCATTTTATTTTTATTAAAAGCATCTCCTTTAATTTTATTACCTGCTCTATCTAAACACTTGAGCGCAATTTTAATAAAAGCTCCGGTTAATGCGCTTACGGCTAAAATACCTGAAGTTGATACAGCATCTGTTGATGCTGCGGAACAAACATTTGCAGCAGCCGATGCCGCCACCATGGAGGAAGGCATATTAACACTAATATTTTGCAGAGTTTTATATGTTTTTAATTTTTCCATGACTTTTTTAAAATCAATTTTGCCTTCGGCATGATTTTGAATTGCCTGTTCACACTTTCCTTTACCGCCGGTTAATTTATTGCCTAAAGAAGAAATAAAACCGTCATTATTTGTCATCTGTTCAAACATATTTCTTAATTTTTTGTTCTGAATTACCAGCGATTTAACCGCATAATAATCAGATACAGAAGCTATTTTTGGTAACACAGGCACTAAATACTTCATACAACTTACTTTCCTTTCATTTACATTCTTCCCTTGTAAATATATAAAGTATTTTGCCCTATAAAAATTGTCTGATTTAAATAAACTTTATAATGTCATCTTCAATATGTTTTTTGGGTAATTTTATACAAAATTCAATATCTGATTTATCTGATTTCAATGTAATCAATCCGCCGTGAGCTTCAACTGCTTTTTTGCAAAAATATAATCCGAGCCCTGTTCCTGCCTTTTTTGTATAACTTGATATGTATTTATCAAAAATATGAGATTTTAAATCCTCGCTTATAGGAAAACCTGTACTTTTAAATGATATAATAAGATTTGACTCCTCCTCAGCAAGAGAAATAATAGATTTTGTTTTTTTATATGAATAATTTACAATATTATTCAACATATTTGATATAACACGTCTTATATAATTTTCATCGCAAAATATAGTATTTTCATGTGAAATATTTATAAATTCAATTGAAATATTATTCTCCCGGGCAAAAGGCATAATATCTTTTATACAAATTTTAATAATATTATCTATTTTTACCTTTGTTTTATTTAGTTTAACTGCCCCGTTTTCAAATTTATATATGCTTAAAATAGTAGAAAGCATTTCACGCATAAATTTAGAAGATGATATGATACTGTTTATAATGTCTTTTTGCAGCGGAGTTATTTTGCCGAATTTTTCTTTGTATAATTGCTCCATAGCAATTATTTGTGCATTTAGAGGATTTTTCAAATCGTGAATAATTGTAGCAACAAATAGTTCTTTCTGCTGTTCAATATTAATATTCTTATTATCGGCTAATTCTTCCATTATTATATTCTGTTTTTATGACTTTATTCAAATAAAATAAAACTACAAAATATGATTTTGCGATATTACCCTAATGGCTATTATTCTAAAAAATTATTCACCGAAATATACTTTTCGTTATATATTTAGTACAATATGTTATGAACCGGTACAAATTATTGTAAATATAACAAGTACATTGTAAAATAAAGTCAATTGAAACAGGAAATGTATGGAACAAGAAAATCTTTTTACGGGTCTTGAAAAAATATTAAGAGAGCAAAACCGTTCGGAAGAAGATATACAGGAAATTTATAAAGCATATAAATTTGCCGAAAAACTCCATGCCGGTCAGTATCGCGTTAGCGAAGAACCATATATTATCCACCCTGTAGAAGTTGCAAAAATTCTTGCGACTTTAAAAGTAGATAAACATACGCTAATGGCATCAATTCTTCACGATACAATAGAGGATACAGGACTTACGGCAGAACAACTGGAAGCTGAATTTGGTGAAGATGTATTAAATCTTGTTTTGGGAGTTACAAAGCTTGATAAATTCCAGTTTAAATCAAAAGAAGAACGACAGGCGGAAAATTTCCGTAAAATGTTTATTGCTATGGCTAAAGATGTAAGAGTTATATTTCTTAAATTGGCAGACAGACTCCATAATATGAGGACTCTAAATTATATGCCCGTGCAAAAACAGGTAAGAATAGCACAGGAAACTCTTGATATTTTTGCTCCATTGGCAAATCGCTTAGGTATCGGTAAAATAAAAGCCGAACTCGAAGATTTGTGTTTAAGATATTTAAATCCGCAAAAATATTTTGAAATTGCTCAGTTAGTAGCACAAAAAAAAGCCGAGCGTGAAAATACCGTTAAACTTTTAATGGATGAAATTGCGGAAAGTTTAAAACGTAATGAAATAAATGCCGAAATTTCCGGACGTGCAAAGCACTATTACAGCATTTATAAAAAAATGCAGCGTTTAAATGTCGCATTTAATGACCTTTATGATATTACGGCGGTTAGAGTTATTGTTGATACGGAACGTCAGTGTTATGAAGTTCTTGGTATAATTCATTCTCTTTTTAAACCTATACCGGGAAGATTTAAAGACTATATAGCAATGCCAAAAGGAAACGGTTATAAATCTTTGCATACTTCGGTTATAGGGCCGAAGCAAAAACCGCTTGAGGTTCAAATAAGAACAAAAGAAATGCATAAAATTGCCGAATATGGTGTTGCTGCACACTGGAAATATAAAGAATCAGGTTCCATCAATGCTGCTTCAGATGATGATATTAAGTTTTCCTGGATGCATCAAATGATAGAGCTGGAAAAAGAAGCATCAAATGCAAATGATTTTGTAGAAAAAGTTAAACTTGATCTTTTTGGAAATCAAGTTTTTGCATTTACTCCAATGGGTGATATTATAGATTTGCCCTTAAATGCAACTCCTATTGATTTTGCTTTCCGTATTCACTCGGAAGTCGGTTACATGACAACAGGTGCATTAATTAACGGTCGTATCGCTCAGCTTGATACGAAACTAAACAACGGCGATATTGTTGAATTATTTACCTCTAAAACAGGCACACCAAAACTTCACTGGCTCAAATTCTGCGTTACCAAACAGGCTCAATCAAAAATCAGACAATGGTTTAAAAAGCATAACAGAGAAGAATATATTACTGAAGGTAAAAGCTTGCTTGAACAGGAAATAACTAAAGCTGTTTTTGAAGAAAATATAAAAAACGGAAAAATGCTTGAAATAGCAAAAACCTTGAACTATATTTCGGTTGAGGACTTGCTTGCCGCAATAGGAAACGGTGAAACTACCGTAAATAAAGTAACCAGTAAAATAAATCACCCCGTTGAAGATACATCAGACCATTATATTTCAAATAAAAAGAAAAGTCGGTATAAAGATGAAATTGAAGGTTTAGAAGGTATGCTCTACAGTTTTGCAAAATGCTGTTCGCCGGTTCCGGGCGAGCAAATTGTAGGTGTGGTAACCCGCGGTAAAGGTGTTTCGGTTCACAGGATTGATTGTTCCTCGCTTGATTCAGTTCCTGTTGAAAGAATGATGAAAATAAATTGGAAAAATAAAGAAAATCCCAATAAAACTTATGTTACCTCTATTCGTATAAGCTGTGTTGATAAAATGGGATTATTAAAGGATATTCTTATTAAAGCTGCTGATATGAATACAAATATTACTTATGCCAATGTTAAAACAAATCAGTCTAAAAAAATCGGTATTATAGAAATGGGAGTCGAAGTTAACGGTATTGATAATTTAAATACAATTATTAATGCTTTCCAGTCCTTGCCTGAGGTTCATTCTGTTAAACGTATTCAAACAAACTCTAAAATTAAATCCGGTCAGGAACTTACTAAAAGACCGAAAAATATTAAGAAAAAGAGAATTGTTTAAATAAATATTATTCGATTTCGGCAGTAATAATTCTTTCAATATTATTATAATCTTTTATAATTTTTATGTTTTTAAATCCCGATTTTTTAAGTAATTCCCAAACTTGTTTATATTGATTTATTCCAAGTTCAAAAGCAATATAACCATTTGTTTTCAGATACTTTGCAGCTTCCTTTAAAATTCTTTCATAAAATTCAATGCCTTCTTCATCTTTTGTAAATAATGCAATCGGCGAATCAAAGTCTTTAACTTCTTTTTGCAGATTTTCTTTATCTTTTAAAGGAATATACGGAGGATTTGAAACAATAATATCATATTTTTTGTTGATATTTTCAAATAAATCTGATTTGATAAAATTGGCTCTTTCAATAACCTTGTGAAATATTGCATTTTTTTGTGCAATTTCAAGTGCTTCACTTTGAATATCAAGCAAATCGGATTTTATCAAAGAATTTTCAAGCATTAAACTTATACCTATACAGCCTGTTCCGGTACCGATATCAAGTATCTGCAAATTATTATGTCTGATTAGATTTCGTGATAATATTAACACTTCATTTACCAGTAATTCTGTTTCAGGTCTTGGGATAAGAGTATATTCATTAACAAAAAAAATTCTTCCGTAAAAAAAAGCTCTGCCTAAGATTTGCTGCAGCGGTTTTTTGGTTTTTGTTCTTTCTTCTAATATTTTTTGAACTTTCTCGATTTTTTCCGGTTCTAATTTTTTATTTAATAAAAAATCTTTATACTTGTAATTAAAAAGAACCTCAAGAACAAAATCAATTTCGTGCTTTGCTTCATTAAAGTCAAAACCGTTTGATATATATAAATTAACAAAAGACTTTAAATACATTATTTAAATAAATCTTTAAAATTAAACTTACTTTTTTTATTTTGAAGGCTGTATAAAAGCATACGCTGAATAATCGGATTAGTTTGAAATGAGAAAGGAGAAGCCTCTTGATTTTTCGGCTTCTCTTTTTTCTCATCCGCATAATTAAATAATTTTACAATTTTATTTTCATCCATATATTTAATAAAAATATTTTATTTATAAAAATTGCGTTTTCTAATGAAGTTCAGATGTACAATTAGGACATCTTGTTGCTTTAACGCTTATAGTTGAAAAGCAATAAGGACATTCTTTTTCGGTAGGTTCTGCTGCTTCTGCTGCTTCAGCTTCTTTCGCATCATCTCTTTTAATTTTGTTGATAACTTTTACAAGTAAAAATACAGCAAAAGAAACAATTAAAAAGCTTATTAAAGTATTTAAAAATAATCCGTAATTAATTGTTACAATACCTTGAGCCTGAGCTTGTTCAAGAGATGGCCATTTTCCGTCTATTTTTGCTAAAGGCAAATATAAATTTGAAAAATCAACATTTCCTAAAACAAAGCCTATCGGCGGCATAATAATATCCTTTACCAACGAATTTACAATAGGTGAAAATGCTCCGCCTATAATAATACCTATCGCCATATCAAGAACATTGCCTTTTACTGCAAATTCTTTAAATTCTTTTAGAAAGTTTTTAATCATACTATCTCCTTACTATTTTTATACATGCTGGCCCGGTTTCAAAACTGCTTTTACAGCTTCTTCAGAGCTCATTCTATCTACGCTTATAAATTTTGTTAATTGGCTTAAAATTCCGTCAAGAGTATCCCAGCCATCTCTGCCTTCTCTCATGTATTTCAAATCTTCACCTGTAATACATATATGAACAGAATCTCCTCTTTGTGCTGCTTGAGCCATTAAGCCGTTGCGCGGTGCATATTTGTACTGTTCCGAAACATTTCTATATCTTACCTGACCATTTTTATATTCGGGAATTTTTTCCAGTGCATTAGAAAATTTAATCATGTTTCTTTTTTTCCCAGCAACAGCAACTACATTTCCAAAAGATACATTTCCAACTTCCATATGTCCGTTCCTTTTTTATCTTATCTGACTATATTTTTAGTATCACATGAACAAGATTTTTTTTGTCAGGTTATTAAGTTTTTTTTCTTTTAGTAGGAATACTTTGCAGATATATTAAAAATACCTGCAAAGTATTTAGCAGTTATCTGTCTTTTAATCTTGAAAGTAATCTTATAATTTCAATATACAGCCATATAACTGTTACAAGCAGAGAAAATGCTCCATACCATTCAAAAGTGGCGGGAATACCTTTTTCAACACCTTTTTGAATAAAATCAAAATCCAATATAAGGTAACAAGCGGCAATCCCTGCTATAACAATATTTATCCCGATATTTAAAGGTGTATTTTGTGTAAAATACGGAATATTAATTCCGAAAAGCATTAAAACAAAAGATATCAGGTAAAAAACAAATATTGTCATTGAGGCTGCAATAAGTATGCTTCTGAATTTTTCCGTAGCTTTTATAACTCCCGTAGAAAAAAGAAGAGCCATAATCATAACTGTCAGCATTGTTAAAGATACAGCCTGCATGACAATGCCCTTATAAGCGCTTTCTAAAGCACAGGAAATACCTGAAACAACAGCACCTTGAGAAAATGCATAGATTGGAGCTAAATAAGGAGAAGTTAAAGGTTTAAAAGCAAGAATAATTGCAATAATAAATCCTGTTATAACTCCGCCAATCATAAGCATATTAACAAAATCACCGTGACCTGTCATATAATGATAATAAGTTATATAAGCACTGATAAGCATAACAGCGGACAAAATCAAAAGCTTATTTGTTGTACCGACAACACTCATAGGACGTTCGGATAAAGCAAATGCCTGTTCGTAAACAGCTTCTCTTTGTAAAGGATTTGAACTTTTCATATTACCTCCTCATTAATAATAAATTATATCAAGCGTATTATACCACAGGTTTAAAAATTTTTCAGTCAGTTGTTCAGGTTCATAACTGTCGGACTTAAATACTACTCACAAAATTTTGCATATTACTACAAAATTTTGTTCCGGCTATCAATCTCAGTTGTGGCTTCATAACTCGTGTCCTTCGGACACTCAGACAGACTCAGCCTTGCTGTTTCTTCGATAAGATGTATAATATAATAAGAGATGAACATGAATAAAATAATTATTGCGCCATCAATTTTATCAAGTGATTTTTCAAAACTCGGCAGCGAAATAAAAATGCTTGAAGATAACGGAGCTGATTGGATTCATATCGATGTTATGGACGGGCATTTTGTTCCGAATTTAACTATAGGTGCTCCTGTTGTTAAAGCTCTTAAAAAAGTTTCCGATATCCCTTTAGATGTTCATTTAATGATTGATAATCCGAATAAATATATTAAAGACTTTGCTTTAGCAGGAGCAGATATAATAACTTTTCATTATGAAGCTGCTAATGAAAATACAAATGATATAATAAAAGAAATTCATTCTTATGGTATCAAAGCCGGAATTTCTATTAAACCCGGCACAAAGCCTTCTGCAATTTTTAAATATACTGAGGATATTGATTTAATTTTAATTATGACGGTAGAACCCGGATTTGGCGGACAGAAATTTATGAGTTATTGTGCTGATAAAATAAAAGAATTAAAACAAAAAGTAAAAAAAGAAACAATAATAGAGGTTGACGGCGGAATAAATGATAAAACCGCTGAATATTGTATTTCTCAGGGGGCAAATGCTCTTGTTGCCGGCAGTTATATATTTTCAAGCAGCAATATAAGAAAGGCTATAGAGGCATTAAGGTAAATGTATATTTCGCAGGGACTTGTAGAACAGCATATTCACGGGGCATTTGGTATTGATTTTATGAATTGCGGCGAGGAAGAAATTATTTATGCCGCAAGAAAACTTTTTCAATGCGGTATAACTGCTTTTTTTCCTACGGTTATGACTGAAAATATTGATAAAATAAAAAACAGAATTTCTGTGATAAAAAAGGCAATGACTGTTAAAGATGATAAATCAGCTCAAATAGCAGGTATTCATTTAGAAGGACCTTTTATTAATTGTGAAAAAGCAGGTATTCATCCTAAAGAATTTATTAAACCTTTAAATATTGATATTTTTAAACAAATAGAAGATGAAGCAGTTAAAATAATTACTCTGGCACCCGAACTTGATAAAACGGGAAATTTTATTCCTTATCTAAAATCAAAAAATATAAAAATTTCTGCAGGTCATTGTGTTGCAGCAGATTTGTCACAAGTAAATCAAGTAACTCATTTGTTTAATGCAATGGACGGTTTTAATCACAGAAACTATTCCACTCCGGTTAATGCTTTAAATAATAATGAAATTTTTATTGAAATAATTGCAGATTCAAAACACGTAAATGATGACGTTTTAAAAATTACTTTTAAACAAAAGCCTATTGAAAAAATTCTTTTAATAAGTGATGCTCTTGCACCTGCTCACAGTAATAAAAAAGAACATATTTTTGCAGGTCAGACTATATATAATAAAAACGGAAATCTTGTAAATAAAGACGGAACAATTGCCGGAAGCTCTTTTCTTTTATGCGACATTGTTAAAAATATTGCTGATAAGCATTTATTAACAATTGAAAATGCATTAAAAGCAGCCTCCTTAAATCAATTAAATTACCATAAATTAAAAAGTAATATAACTGTTTATTGGAATGAGACTAATGAAATTGAAAAAATCATAAAAATTTGAAATTTAATTTTGCCCAAAAAAAAAGGTCGCTTCGCGACCACAGTCTTGTTATGGAGAAAAGGAGTGAAGGAAAATAAGCAATTAATAAATTATGAGTAAATTTATTAATTACATTTATATAATTCCCAAATTGCATTATATATAACATATATAATATCTATATATTAAGATTTGTTTAGATTAATATTTAAAATTAAGTGAATGTTTTAAAATCATTTTATGATAAAATAGACTCATTAAATAATGAGGTAAAAGTGTCCGAAATAAAAGATTTAATTTCCGTAATAATACCTGTATATGGCGATAGATTGCTTGTTAAAATGCTGTATGACAGATTGAACGAAGAAACAAGCAAAATAAATGCTGATTTTGAATATATTATGGTTTGTGATTGTTGTCCTTATGGATCCGGCAGTGAAATCGAAAAAATTGCGCTTAAGGATAAACGTGTTAAATATATAGATTTGATGAAAAATTCCGGTCAGCATCTTGCAATAAAAGCCGGAATTGATTATGCCCAGGGTGATTATGCAGTTGTAATGGATTGTGATTTACAGGATAATCCGAAAGAAATAAAAAGGTTTTATGAAAAGATAAAAGAATGCGGGGCTGATGTTGTATTCGGTATAAGAACAAAAAGGAAAGAAAGTTTTTTAAAAAAATTTTATTCCAAAGCAGCGAATGGATTATACTCGTTATTTGAAAAAAATAACAATGAAAATGATAAACAATGCGGAAATTTTTCTATTTTTAATAAGAGTGTTATCGAACAGCTTAAATTGATAAATGAAGCATATTTTGCATTTAGTGCCGTTATAAATGCATTAGGCTACAGCAAAGATTATATAGATATTGAACAAGAAGCAAGACCCGTAGGAAAAAGTGCATATAACTTTTTTAAGGGGTTAAAATTATTTATACAGCTGGTTGTTAATAATTCAAATAAGCCGCTTTTATTTGCGGCATATTGTTCATTTATTATGTTTGTTTTTTGTTTTATTTTTATATTAAAACTTTTTTTTGATTATTTCTTTTTAGGTTCAAGACTTCTTGGCTGGACAAGTCTTATGAGTGCGATATTTTTTATCGGAGGTCTTATTTTTGCTTATCTTGGACTTTTAGGAATATATATAGGACAAATTTTTAAGCTATCACAAAAAAGACCGTTATATACGGTAAGGAAAAAAATAAATTAGCCTATTTGATATAAAAGCAGTTATATAGTATTCTTTTTATTAGAGATTTAAAATAGTTTTATACTTACCGGGGATTTAAAATGAGAAAAATATTTTTTACTGTTGCTGTTATGTTTATCGGATTAATTGCTTATGGTGCTGATTGTAAGAGTTATAAGCTGGATAACGGTCAGAACGTTATTATTGAAGAAGTACATGATAATCCTATTGTTATTATTGATACCTGGATAAAAACAGGGTCTGTTAACGAAACAGATGAAAATAACGGTGTAGCGCACTTTTTAGAACATCTTTTTTTTAAAGGCACCTCAAAACACCCTGCTAAAGAGTTTGACAGTATATTAGAAGCTAAAGGCGCAATAACTAATGCTGCTACGAGTAAAGATTTTACACACTATTATATTTTAATTCCGTCTAAGGATTTTGAACTTGCGCTTGAACTTCATTCCGATATGCTTTTAAATCCGCTTATTCCCAGAAAAGAACTTGAAAAAGAACGTAAAGTCGTAATTGAAGAAATTGCTAAAAATAATGATAAACCTACAACTGTTCTTTTTAGAAATCTTACAAGAAGTTTTTACAAAATTCATCCTTATAAAAGGGACATAATCGGAACGAAAGAGATAATAGAAACCGTATCAAGAGAACAAATTCTTGATTTTTATAATAAATGGTATATCCCTTCAAATATGACAACAGTTATAATAGGTGATGTAGATACACAAAAAGCTTTAGACCTTGTTAAAGAAAATTTCAATTCAAAAAAATCAATAGAACAAAAAAAATCTGCTAATGTTTACAAAATGGATAAAAAGCCTTCTTCAAAAATTGAAACAAAAGAGGAGCTAAAAATTGAAAACGGTTATTTATTAATCGGGTTTAAAGGTGTTAAATCTATAACAGAGAAAGATTCTTACGCGCTTGATATTCTATCTGTCATACTTGGTGACGGAAAATCTTCAAGATTATATAAAAATCTGAAAGAACAAAAACAGCTTGTTGCTTCTGTTAGTGCTTCGCATTCTTCAATGCGTGACGATTCAATTTTTTATATTTCGACAAATTATTTAACTGAAGATATCGAAAGGTTAAAGTCTGAAATATTTGAAGAAGTGAAAAAACTATACGAAAACGAAATATCAGAGGAAGAAATCAAAAAAGCAAAAAACATAATAGCAAGAGATACTTACTATTCAAGAGAATCAGTATCAAATATTGCCTCTGAAATAGGTTATACTGTGACTTTAACAGGTAATCTGGATTATTATAAAAATTATCTTGACAATATAAACAAAGTAAGTGCAAAAGATTTAAAAAAAGCGGCAAAAACATATTTAAATGAAGACAATGCCGTAATTTCGGTTATTCTGCCTTCAAAAGAAGGAAAACCCGAAATAAAAAAAGAAAAATTGAAAAACTATAGTGCAAAAGTCATAAGCGGAGATAAAGATACAACTAAATATGAGCTTGAAAACGGAGCAATACTTGTAATAACACAAAATAATGCAAATGATATCATAGCCATGGAAATGAGCTCAAGAGGCGGAAATTCCGTTGAAACTATTCCTGGAACTGCTGCTGTTACAGCTTCTTCAATGATGAGAGGAACTAAAAAATATAAAAATCAAGAACTTTCTCTGCTATTGGAAGAAAACGGTATTATTATTCAACCCTCATCAAGCGGTGATGCTTTTGGTATTTCTGCAAAATTCACAAAAAATGAAAAAAATCTTGCTCTTGAACTTTTTGAAGAAGTTTCTAAAAATGCTGTTTTAGATTCTTACGAAATAGAAAAAGTTAAAAAAGATAAACTTAATTCCATTAAGAATATATCTGATATTCCAAGTTCACTTGCATTTGATGAATTTAAAACAGCCTTGTGGGAAGGTAGTCCGTACGGAAATTCCGGAAAGACTTTAAAAAAAACATTGCCGATGATTCATAAAGAAGACGTATTAAAATATTATGAAAATCTTTTTCCGGCTGAAAATACGGTAATAACTATAAATGGCAATGTTGATAATCAGGAATTTATAAATTATTTTTCACGTATATTAAAGAACAGTAATAAACCTAAATTACAATTAAGTGAATTTAAATCAAAATTTAAACCTTTAACCCAAAATAAGAAAATAAAAGTTTTTAAAGACTCGCAGGCTGCCTGGATAGTTATAGGATGGCATACTGACGGTATTACAAACGAAAAAGACTGGGCTGCATTGCAAGTTATAGATTCTATTTTAGGTTCAGGCATGAGTTCAAGGTTATTTACCCGATTAAGAGATGAACAGGGACTTGCTTATCAGGTAGGTTCAAGTTTTTCTGCCAACGTAAATAAAGGGGCATTTGCCGTTTATATCGGTACTAATCCCGAAAATATCAATGCTGCTCAAGAAGGTTTATTTAAAGAAATTAATCTTCTAAAGCAAGAATTTGTAACAGATAAAGAACTTTCCGAAGCAAAAGATAAAATTTTAGGTAATTTTGTATTATCCGTCGAAACGAATATGGATAAAGCAGGAATAATAAACTCATTGGAAATAGACGGCAGAGAATATACTTTTTTAAATAGATATCAGGAGGTAATAAATTCCATAACTGCACAGGATGTTATTAATACAGCAAATAAGTATTTTTCTGCTCCCTATGTTTATACTATCGTAGGTCCTAAGGAAGTAATCTAACTGCTGTTTTATAAATATAAAAAATTTACATATATTGTTCTTCTTGAAGTGCAACAGCTGCGAGTTCTGAAGAATTGATACATACTTTTTTTATCGGTCCAAGCGTCGTCTTTTCTATAAGCATAGGTATAGTCGGATTTTTTTTCAAAATTCCGGACAGTTCTTCATAGACTGTTATTGGATTATCAACATACAATACAAGAGGAGCTGTTGTTCCTTTTAAAAATACTAAAACCGAATTTCTTGTTTTCATATTGTTTCTGGTAAAACTTTGCGGCATATATTACCCTCCTGTTTATATAGAATAATATAGCATAAATTTAATTATCTATTTTTGTTAATTTTATTAAGTTTTATTACAAATAGTATATACTTTATTATAAAGTAATATCAGTAATTTTGAGAAAATGCAATAAAAATATTTTAAAAGTATATACTTTATATAGCAATTATGCATTTTGTTTT
>CAJOJP010000007.1 GCA_905234915.1 Candidatus Gastranaerophilales bacterium | reverse complement strand
CACGCGTTTTGGCTGAGTTTAGATGTTTTTATATACATAGCAGCTGGCTTCGTTTTATATCCCCTGACATGCCGCTAAAGCATTATTTATAAAATTTATGCATCAAAATATACTTTTTGTTGTATATTTAGTCTGGTATGTTATGAATTGGCACAAAATATTGCCCAAAAATACTAGTATATAATAATATATTAACAGGTAATAAAAAGGGAAAATTATGAAAAAGAAAATGTTAATGTTATTAGTTATTGCATTTAGTTCTTTGTCCGTATATGCTGAAGGTTTGGTGTATGATCCTACGGAATATCAAGCTTCGGTATCGGAACAGCCGCAAAAAGCCGCTTCATTTCACGGAATAAATAAAAATATTGAAAATCAAACAAAAGAAGCAGCTTCTTTTTCGCAAAATTCGATTTCAGGTCAGTCCTCAAGTTTTAATAATGCTTTATACGAACTTGACAGCGCACAGGTTAATATAAGAAATGAACTTCTTGATTACCAGGCAAAATATCAGGAAATAGATACTCAATATAAGCTTCTGAAAGAACAAAGACGAGTTTTGGCAGAACAAATAAGAGAAATTAATAAAAAAGTTAATTCTATCGAAAAATCAAAAAATCAAATCAGAAAGACTATGTCGTAGTTGAATACATACAGAATGCTATCTTGAAAATTTTATTTTAATGTTATAATGGGTTTGTTTCAATTTACAAATTTAACAAAAAGGAGAATAAAATGAACGTAACTGTTAATGATAGCTGTATAGCTTGCGGAGCATGCGAATCTGTATGTGATGCCGTTTTTTCTGTAGAAGATAGAGCGGTTGTTAATGCAGGTGCTATTGCAGGAAATGAAGAAGGTATAAGAGAAGCAGCTGATTGCTGTCCTGTTAATGCAATAGAAGTTGCTTAGCATTTAAAAAATAAGCTCCTGATATCGGGAGCTTATTTTATTTTGGTTAGAAACTTATATACATAACCGGTCAAAATAATTAAACTGTCACATTGAACTTGTTTAGGGGATAATCGGCTTGAAAATCTGCAATTATTTTACAACCCGGTAAGATACCGAAACGAGTTCGGCCTGATGATATTTCTGACTTTAAGAAAATAATTGGCTGATTTAGTATATAGTTCCCTTTGGATAATATATTTTAATATTTTTTTTATGAATAGAATTAAACAGCTTTCTACAAATTTAGTAAATCAAATTGCGGCAGGTGAGGTTATTGAACGTCCTGCCAGTGTTGTTAAAGAACTTGTTGAAAATTCAATTGATGCCGGAGCCACTCGTGTAGAGATAACCGTTTCTAATTCCTGTAGAAATATTCGTATAGCCGATAACGGCTCAGGTATTCATCCTGATGATATACAGCTTGCTTTTACAAAGCATGCAACCAGTAAAATTAAAGATGAAGAAAGTCTTTTTAATATTCAAACTCTCGGTTTTAGAGGTGAAGCACTTGCCAGCATTATTTCAATATCAAAAGTAACCTGCATTACAAGAACAAAAGATTTTGAATACGGAACGAAAGTTGAATCTGAAAATTCAATAGTAAAATCCGGTAAGACTGGATGCGCAATAGGAACAATTATGGAAGTAAATGAATTGTTTTTTAATCAGCCTGCCCGTTTGAAATTTTTAAAAAGTGAAAAAACAGAATTTGCATATATTCAAGAACTCGTACAATCGTTTGCAATCGCTAATCCGGCAATTGCTTTTATATTAAAAAACGGAGCTTCTGTTGTTATTAATACTGCTCCTAATTCTGATTTACTTACAAGATTAACTCAAATATATTCCAATAATATAATAAATGAAATAAAAGAGGTTAATAAATCGGATGATATTACGGGGATACGTATTTCAGGTTATGTATCAACTCCGGACTTTACACGTTCAAGCAGAAAATCAATATATACATTTGTTAATTCAAGAATAGTAAAATGTCCTATTCTCACAAAAGCTATTGATACCGCTTATAAAAATATGCTGCCTATGGGAAGATATCCGTTTGCGGTTCTTAATCTTGAAATAAATCCGGAAGAAATTGATGTTAACGTTCATCCTCAAAAGCGGGAAATAAGATATAAAAATACCAATCAGATATTTAATTTTGTTCAAAGTGCAATAAGTTATGCACTTGACTCATCTGTTCAAGCTAAAATAAACCGGTCCGTTACTAATGAAAAAAATACAATCCTTCCTTTTGTGCGTACCTTCAGCCAAAATGAAGAAGAATTTATTGACAGTAATAGTGATAACGAAAAAGTTTATGCGTTTCCTTTAAAAATGGAAACAAAAGATAATATATCATTTAAAGAAACTCCCAAACAAACCCGAATGAATATCAATTTTGAAACACCTTCAAAATTAAAACAAATAAATGTAATAGGACAGCTTGATAACACATATATACTTGTAGAAAATGATGATAATCTTGAAATTATAGACCAGCATATAGCGGAAGAACGTTATATATATGAAAAATTAAGAAGTCAAAAAGAAATTTCTTCACAGCTTTTAATTGTATCAGATGTTATTGATGTTGAGCCTATTGATGCTCAATTACTTGATAATGCAAAATTTCAGCTTGAAAAGTACGGTTATAAAATAGAAACAATATCTGACAGGCAAATAATTTTTAAAAAAATACCTCAAATTTTAGCCCGTGCCAAATTACAAGAGGTTTTATCCGAGCTTCTTAATAATCTTAAAAATACTCCCGATAACGAACTTGATACAAAAGAAGAAAAAATTCTTATAACAACTGCCTGCAAAGCATCTGTTAAAGCAGGTGATAAGTTGACATTGTGGCAAATGGAAGAAATAGTAAAAAATTTAAGAACAACAAAAAATCCATATACTTGTCCGCATGGACGCCCGATTTCACATTTTATTCCCAAAAAAGAAATAGCCTCCTTTTTTAATAGAAGTTAATGCAAATTTATTAAATATTCATCGGTAATTTTTTTCGCAATAGACAAAGTTTCTTGAAAATAATCGCTTATAATATCAACATCCTCAATTTTATTGTTGTTACGAGCAAAACAAAAAGCAAATGTTTCACTTAATCCCGTAATTGATAATTTTTCAGGTGTTGAATCTTCTATATAGTGCTTTAATCTTAAACGATTATCGTTTTTTATTTTATCCCAATATTTAGCAATATCATTTTTATAGGCTTCCATAAATTCTTTTTTACTTGATAAACAAGGAGCTATGTTTTCATTTCCCCAATTTACATAATAATCAATATAGTGTCCTATCTCGTGATACAAAAAAGAAGCTATATATGGTATTTTTGTTGTATTTGAGAATATACAAAGTGCATTAATTGTATCGGAACACAAGCCATGCGATAACTCATCGCTATTTTCAACGGTAAACTCCTCATATTTTTCTAAATCATTTTTAAATGATTGTTTATCTTTATCAGAAGTATGAACATCAGATATTTTATCTGCCAGAATTATTTTCAAATTCTTTGAATTGATAATATTAACAAGTTTAGAATCTATTTCATTAATAATTTTAAAAAAATTATTTAAAAAATCTTCGTTAGCATTAGAAATATTTTCAACCGTTAAATTATTTATTATCATCATATCTGCCTTCATTTTAATTATTAGATTGTAACAAATATTTAACATATAGTCAATTTTAATTAGTAAAAGTTGTTTATAAAAAGTATTAGATGTAATGGAGTAAGGAAGATGAATATAAATAGTTTAAACAGTGTGCAAAATTTTTCGGGTCTAAACAATTTTAAATCGGATATAAAAACTACAAATCCGAATTTTGGAGCAAATAAAAATATTGACTCCAAAGATAAATCAGAAAGCCCTGCTTTAAAGTTAGCGGGAACATATAATACTTCATTAATAAATCGCAATAAACCGCATGATCCGTTATTTATTTTAGCTTCCGAATATTTACAAGACATAACGGAGGAGGAGGAAAAAATACGCAGCCGCGGTGTATCGACCCGCGGTGAATTAGTCTGGAGAATGGAAGCCGGAAAGCCTTATCCTGATTGCAAAAATTTATATCACTATGACAGATGTTTTTCTTTTTATTTTGATGAAGATAAAAATATTAAGAATGTTTTTGAATTAAATCAAGATACAGGTGAAATGTTTGTTTATGATAAAAATAAGCAGTTAATAAAACAATATACAAAAGAAGACAGGGAAGCTCTGCATTATTACAAATATCATCCTGATTCAATACATTCTAAATTAAGAGATAATATAAATATTTGGTCAGGTAATTTTATGGAGGAAACTCTTGAAATGATAGATAGACTCGATAAAATATTCAGCAATGATGATAAAACTTTTAGAACAGAAGAAAATCAGGTAGTGTACAGGGCATTGCAGCAAAATTTATCCCCCGAACAAATTCAGGAATTAACAACAATCGGAGGTATATATACGGATAAATCCTACAGTTCTACAACAACAGATTTAGATACCGCTAAAAGATTTAGCTGTGGTAATCCAATTTTAAAGATAAATTTACCGAAAGATACAAAATATATGGATATAGAACGGTTATTTAATATAGATAGAGAGCATTGGCGCGAACAGGAAATTTTATTAGATAAAAATTCAAGTTTTGCAGTTACAAGCTTCGATAGTGAAAACAACATAATAGAAGTTGATTATATACAAAATAAGCAGGTGTAACAGCTCTGAAAAGTGTTTTCTTTTTTGAAGCACTCTAAAATTTCGGAAATAAAAAGTCCGATTATTTTAATTGGTATATTTATTTCTTTTGGACGTAATTTTTCACTGTTTGTTTTTCATAGTAGGAAAGGCTATGACATCACGTATAGTCGGTGAATTTGTAAGAAGCATGACAAGCCTGTCTATTCCCATGCCCATACCGCCGGTGGGAGGCATACCGTACTCAAGAGCTTCAATAAAATCATCATCAATTTCCATAGCTTCTTCATCGCCGTTCGCTTTTGCAAGTGCCTGTGCCTCAAATCTCTGACGCTGATCAATCGGATCTGTAAGTTCGGAAAATGCATTTGCTATTTCCCAGCCGTTTACTCTTGTTTCAAAACGCTCGGTTAAACGTTTATTACTTCTGTGTACTTTTGCTAACGGCGAAATTTCCAAAGGATAATCAATAATATGAACAGGCTGTATTAAAGAAGGTTCAACTTTTTCTTCAAATACCGCATCAATTACCTGACCCCAGGAACTGCATTCAGCAGTATTTACACCTATCGTTTCAGCCATTTTTACAGCTTCCTCTAAATTAGAACAACTCATAAAATCTTTGCCCGTATATTCTTCAATTGCTCCAATCATTGTTTTTCTGTCCCACGGCGGTGTTAAATCAATTTCATTCTCTCCATATTTTATTTTAGTTGTACCCAGAACTTCTTTTGCGACATAAGCTACCATATTTTCGGTTAATTCCATCATGTCATTGTAATCGGCATAAGCCTGATATAGTTCTATCATTGTAAATTCAGGATTATGACGTGTATCTATTCCTTCATTTCGGAAACATTTACCTATTTCATAAACTTTTTCCGATACTCCGCCTACAATCAAACGTTTTAAATAAAGTTCCAGAGCAATACGCATTGTCATATCCATATCAAGAGCATTATGATGAGTGGTAAAAGGTCTTGCATTCGCTCCCGAGGCTACAGTTTGCAAAATAGGAGTGTCAACTTCAAGATAACCTCTTTGGGCTAAAAATTCTCTTATTTTTTGGATTATTAAACTTCTTTTTTTAAAAGTTTGACGTGTTTCTTCGTTAATAATAAGATCAACATATCTTTTACGGTATTTTGTTTCAACATCGGTTAAACCGTGAAATTTTTCCGGCAAAGGTTTCAATGATTTTGTTAAAACTTCAAAATCTACAGCTTTTATACTTAATTCACCTCTCGGAGTTCTTCTTATATCTCCTATGAATCCCATAATATCACCGATATCAATGAGTTTTAATAATTTTAATTTTTCGGCATCAATATTTTGTTTATGTGAAAAAATTTGTATTTTACCTGAATCATCCATAAGATCAATGAACATGCCTGAATTTCTGATTGCAATTACACGGCCTGCTACACTATATCTGTCTGTTGTTTCTTCACCTTCTTTTAAATCTTTGTATTTTTCTTGTAATTCTTTAGCACTTGCAGTTTTATTAAATTTATAAGGATAAGGATTAATTCCTTTATCTCTTAGTTCCTGCGCTTTGTTAATTCTTCCTTCCCGAATAATATCAATTGATGAAACAGACTCTTGTTTATTATTTTCCTGCATAATGCCTCCAAATTATTCTATAGTTTAATAATATAACAAACTAATCATCATATTCAACGTGCAAAATTTGTCCTTTTTTTAATTTTATGGATAAAATTTTATCATTATTCGGCAGTTTGTTATCACATAAAGATAAATTAAAATATTTTTCAATAGCCTTAATGTGGCGTTCAGGCAAGTCAACCTCCTTATATCGGCTTATATTTTGCTTAGCTATTCCTAAAATATCCGCCAATCGGGAAAAACTTTTAATCAAAAAATACAATACATAAAGTTATATGGGATAACTGATTTAATGCGTGACTGCACGGATAAAGTAAAAGTAAGAGATTATGTTCGTGAGCGCATCGGTAAGGAATATTTAAAACCTGTACTTCAAGTAATTAGGAGTGAGGAGAGTGGAGTTAGGAGTAATAATTTAACTGCTAACTCTTCACTGCTAACTACTAACTTATTCGATAAAGTAGATTTTGAAAAACTTCCTAATACTTTTATAATCAAGTGTAATCACGGGTGCAAATGGCATTTTATTATTAAAAATAAAAAAGAATTTCTTAAAAACAAACGATTGTTTGATATAATACGCCGTAACATTACAGGCTATCTGGAACAGGATTACAGTTTTTGGAGCGGATTTGAATTAAATTACAACGGAATAGAACCGAAAATTTTAATTGAACCGTTAATGAGAGATAAAATTAATGAACCCTGTGAAGAAATAGAAGTTTATTGTTTTAACGGAATACCTGAAATTTTAGTTAAATTTTACGGCGGTGTAGAAAAAGGGCTAACGGTTTATAATAAAAATTTTAACCAAATTCCTGATATATTTGACTTCTTTGAAAATAAAATAAACTGCAAAGCTGATGAATTAATAAAACAAGCTTTAAATTTATCGGAAAAATTAGCGCGAAAATTTAATTTTGTACGCGTAGATTGGATGATTTTTCAAAACAGATTGTATTTTGAAGAACTCACGTTTACACCTTACAGCGGATTTCATAAATTTAAAAATAAAACAAATAATATTGAACTTGGCAAAATGATAACTTAAAGGATTAATAATTATGAATTATGAAATAGTCGAAGGATTAACCGATAATGAAATATTGGAAATGTACGAAGATGTCGTATCTGTTGCAGGTACTCTGCATTTTATAGAATGTGATAACGGATTAACAGGTTATTTTTGTTTAAGAGCTTACGAAACAGGAAGACCTGATGGTGAAATGCGTTATTACTGTGAAGATTCAGGATGGTATGACTGTTATAGAAATGGTTCCGTAGGCTGCTTTTGCGGGGAAGGCTATAGATGTGCTCAGTGGCGGTATGTCGAGGGAAACTGTAAATAAAATATATACGTAGCAAATTTTTGCGGAATTTATTTTTTAATTCCGCCTTTTTTTATAAAAAATAAATTTTTATTCTTCATCCCATGGATTCTTTAATAAAGAAGGATCGGGAGTATTACTCTGGGGCGTAGATTGCGGCGGATTTAATACGTTTATTCTGGATTTTATAGAAGCTATTTGTTGATTAATATTCTGTATTTTTGCATTTATTGCATCTTTTTGATTCTGCCATGATTTTCTATCGCGTTCCCAAGAAGCTCTATCTATACCGCCGCGGCCATGATAGTCAGCTTTCCAGGGTCTTTTAAGTCCTTGGCGCTGCTCAATCAGTTTTTGTTTTTCAGCCTGTTTCTTCTTAAGCTGAGTATTTAAATCGCGCAATTCCGAATTTTGAGTCGGAGTTGCCGAAGTTTGGGTTGAACCTTGAACTTGAGCAGACCCCTGAACCTGACTTTGAGCCGGATTTTGTGTCGGGGTTTGGGTTGGAACGGCAGAAGCCGGAGCCGTATTTTGATTTAATCTTGAAACTTCGCTTGTTGCTAAAGTTTCCGTAACATTTGTTCTTATAATTTTTATTTCATTATTATCATTTACAACTCTGTAATAAATGCTTCCCTGCTTAAAAGCAACAACACCGTCAGCAGCAGGACATTCTTCCAAATGACTTGTATCAATGCCTGCTTGTTTTAATGCTTCAAGCTGTTGTGCCGAACTTAGAGTTACTGCATTTTTTGATAAATATTTATCATCAATAGCATCTTCAGCTCTTGTTGTACCGTCCGGAACATATTCGCCTCTACCCAGCAATTCTACGGCAGGTCGTGCTGCCTGAACAGGAGTTTGAGCCGGTTGAGTCGGAGTAGTTTGAGGTGTATTTGGTGTAGAACCTGTTGTATTTGTAGAATTGGTAGAGTTTGTTGAGTTTGTAGAATTTGTTGAACCAGTTGCATTTGATGAAGCAGTACTTGATGATGCATCTAATGAAGATGATGTTCTTGAAGATACTTCACTTATTCTGCTTTCTACTTCGCTAAGCTGCAAACGCAATTGATCAAGTTTATCACCTTCACTGGAACGCCTGTCCATTAAATCATCGTGTTCTCTCTGCCATTTAGCAAGAGCATCTGCATGGTCATCATGGTTTATACCTTTTTCTCTGCTGTAGAAGGAACCCTTCCACGGTTTTTTTGCATCATGTTCATGTATTTTTCTGTCTAAAGCCCTTATTCTGTCTTCCTGTCTTCTTATTGCTCTTTTAATAGCATTTGCTCTGCTTTTTAATCCGCTTAAACTTTTGTCTTTTGAATCAAGGCTGCTTATATCTAAATCATCATTGTCACCATATTCTGATGACTTTCCTGATGTAGCTTCCGTTATTGTTTCTAAGGCTTCTCCAAATTCACGAACCAAATCAAAATAATTTCCGTCTTTATATGAGTCGCGCATTCCTTCTATATTGTCAAATATAGATCCTGAATAATAATCTTTTCCCGAAGAACGAGCTTTATCTTTACAAATTTGATCTATTCCTAAACCTAAAAGTCCGAGTCCTATTTCTTTCCAATCCACCTTGGAACCTCTTTTCTTTATTTATACACACTGCATGTATTTATTCGGCTTTTTTTTATAATTACTTTAATTATTGTATTTAATATGTGTATATATGTTAAGAAAGATTACAATTAAATTTGGAAGTTGACTAAATTTAAGTTAATATATAAAATAAATGAACTGTTAGATTAGTATGACGGAAGGTTAAAATTTACCGTCGGAAGTATTATAAATTGTAAATCCTTCTTTTAAATAAGGTATTATGTATGTTTAATTCTACAGCAATTAATAGAAGTAATTTTAATCAGACAATAGGAAATATAGTAAACGATATTTATTTTTCTCCCGGTTGGGAAAAAATAAGTTCTTTTGTTATAAGTGAAAAAAATTTTTTCTTTTTTAGTAAAAGTTATAATGTTGATTTATTAAGAAAATTTGCATTAAAACGAATGTTGGAAAAATATATAATTAGGACTTTTGACAGCAAAGTTATTGCAGAAATGGATTTAAAATTATATAAAGATTGTATTTATATTGTAAATCTTGAAATTAATATTAAGAAAAATGCAGCTGCCGCAATAGAAAAGTTTTTAAAAATTTCTTTTGAAAAAGCTTTAAATGAAACAACCGAAAAAAAAGTTTTAGTAAATATTCTGCCAAAACAAAAATATAGAAGTATAATAAAGAAATTACTTATAAAAAACGGATTTGAAATTGAAGCTAATCAAAGTGAATACGAAAAACAAATGTTTGGAGAAATATACGGTATAAATATAAAAACACAATTATATAGACCTTTACCGGTAAAAGCGGAACCTGTTCTTTTAAAAAGATAATTTTTTAACTTCATATATATATATGATTTGATTATTTATTAATACTATTACAATTAATTAGAGATGATATAGTTCTATATCGGAAATAATTAATGAGTGATGATGTAACATATAATTCATATAATAATATTAAAAGGCTTTCTGATAGTGAGCTTGAAGTACTCTGGCAGAATTATCTTCAGGATAAAACAAATAAAAAACTGCGTGATGAAATAATTATTCAATATATTTATTTAACAAAATATGTTATAGGCAGAATAAAATTAACTCTGCCGCCAAATTATGCAATAGAAGATATAACAAGTTTCGGAGTTGAAGGATTAATTGATGCAATAGAAAAATTTTCTCCCGAAAAGGGGGCGCATTTTGAAACTTATGCAATTATGAGAATAAGAGGAACAATTATTGATAAAATTCGTTCTCAAGATTGGCTGCCCAGAAGTATAAGAAAAAGAATTAAAGATATTAAAAATGCAGCTGAAATGCTTCGTCTGGAGCATGGAAGAATGCCTACAACCCAAGAAATATCAGAAGCTATGGGAATTGAACCCGAAAAAATAATATCAATATTATCAGAGGATACCTCTGTCGGTTCTTTATACGATAAAAAATATTCGGGGGAAGAAGGTATTGAACTTATTGATACTATTGAAGATACAAACAGTGTAAGTCCGTTGGATAAACTTGCGGAAAAAGATGTTAAAAATGAATTGCAGGCAGCTTTAAAAAAACTCCCCGAACGTGAACGTATGGTAATGGTTTTGTATTACCACGAGAATATGACACTCAAAGAAATAGGCGCAAGTATTGATGTTTCAGAATCCAGAGTGTGTCAAATACATGCTCAAGCTATTATGAAATTACGTAATATTTTAAATGAGAACAGAGCAAAAGCAGCAAAAAATATATTTTATAAATAGCTTATTAAGAGGAAACGCATTTTGCTATAGCCTCCATAAGTCTTGAAACTTCAACAACTTCAATTTCAAATTTATCTTCTTTTTTATGATTAAATTTAGGAACAATTACTTTTTTAAATCCTAATTTTTGTGCTTCATATATGCGTTTTTCAAGATTATTAACATTTCTTATTTCACCTGAAAGACTTATTTCACCGATAATTACGCAATCGGAATTAACGGTAACATTTCTGAAACAAGTTGCAATAGCAAGAGCAATACCTAAATCCGCAGCAGGTTCATCAATTTCAATACCGCCTGTTACGTTTACATAAACATCATGTTTAGAAAGATTTATTCCTATACGTTTTTCAAGCACGGCAATTATCTGTAAAAGTCTGTTAAATTCAATACCTGTTCCGACGCGTCTGGGGGAAGGATAAGAAGTTACACCTACAAGTGCCTGAACTTCAACCAATAATGCACGTGTTCCTTCATTTGCAGCAATTATTACACTGCCCGGTGCCGTATTATTTCCTCTTTCTTTCATAAAAAGTTCGCTTGGATTTGTAACCTCTTCAAGCCCTGCTTCCGCCATATTAAAAATACCTATCTCATTTGTAGAGCCGAATCTGTTTTTTATTGCACGAAGAATTCTTTGTGATTTATATTTATCACCTTCAAAATATATTACGGTATCAACCATGTGTTCTAATACCTTAGGACCTGCTATATTTCCGTCTTTTGTAACGTGTCCTATAACAATAACCGTAATATTTTTATTTTTTGCAATATCCATTAAAAGATTTGTGCATTCTCTGATTTGAGATACGCTTCCCGAGGAACTTGTTATATTTGGAGTATATACGGATTGAATGGAGTCTATTACAAGAATTTCAGGTTTTACGGAGTCAATTTGCATTAAAACGGCATCAATATTTGTTTGAGAATACACATAAAGGTTATCCGTATTAACTTTTAATCTTTGGGCGCGTAATTTCACCTGTGACCCTGATTCTTCCGCGCAGATATATAAAAGTTTTTTACCCTGTTCGCAAATATTACCTGCTGTTTGAAGAATGAGAGTAGATTTACCTATCCCCGGATCGCCTGCAAGCAGAACAAGAGAGCCTTGAACAAGCCCATCTCCCAGTACTCTGTCAAATTCTTCAAATCCGCTTGAAACTCTAATACTTTCCGTTATTGTTATTTCATTTATTAAACAAACGGGGCTTTCGTCAATTATTACACTTTGGCGTAAATTTGAAGTTTCTTTTGTTTCAATTTCTTCGGTTAGTGTTCCCCAGCTTCCGCAATCAGGGCATTTGCCAATATATTTAGGAGATTCATAAGCGCAATTTTGGCATACCCATTTTGTTTTAACTTTTGCCATTTTCGTTTTTCTCTTTTTCCTGCCATCTTAAATTTTCTTTTTCATCTATTTCGTGTACATTTTTGATTAATGCATTTGAAATCAATAATAAAAAGGGATTAACACCGGGGCTTGTATTTAAAAATACTTCCGTTTCGGTTTTTTCAACTTTATCTTTGTTGAATTCAGTTTTTTGAGCAAAATCGAAATTTATATTAATATTATAGCGTTTGCTTTCAAGCTTCATTAAATCTGCAAAATCTTTCAACGGAAAAGTTTCAGACGATATAACTTCTATTTTTATTCCGTCCTCGGCTGTTTTAAGAATTTGCGACTGTAAATTCCCATAGTTTTTAGTTGATAAAAGTACCCCGACACTATCAAGTCCTATAGCTTCTTCGTTGTCTTGTTCAGGCTGGCCGATTTCAAGTTTTAATATTTCTGGGTCTGTCAAGGGCAGCCAGGGCAGATACATAAGCATAACCGTTTTAAGACTTTGAGTGTCGGAATTTGAAGCGGCAGAAACAAAAGAAATCAGTTTTGTTAAATGGGAAAGCTGTTCATCGTTCATACGAACTCCCATTTGATTATAATTTGCTATCATTTTATATAAATTTGACATTGCATCTTTTGAACTATTCTGCAATAAATGTGTTAATTGTGGTAAATTCATATTTGAAGCCAATAAAAAAATTGCAGTCTGCCGATTACTCAATTTGGCATCGGTTGTAAGCTGTAAAATAAGCTGTTCAAATTGTTTCGGGAATTTTAATAAATCTTTCACCATATTTATTGTTTGCTGCTCGTTTAAAGCTGCAAGTTCATTAACTGTTGAATTTAACTGAGAAACCGTATTGGTAAGCACATTTAATAATGGAGTCTGTTGATTTTGCTGCTGCAATGGAGCCGGAACAGAATTTTGCAACGGAGCAACGGGAGAATTTTGAATTTGAGACAGGTTATTGGCATTATTCGGCATACTTTGATTATTAAAGTTAAATCCGTTTTGAAAATTATTAAAAAATGACCCGGAATTATTTATCGGCATAATTACAGATTATCATGAAAATATAAAACGCAACAATTGTGAATAAAATGTTAAAAAAACGGCAAAAAAGATTGAAAGTCACTTAAATAAGAGCTATAATACATGTGTTAGGGGACGTTTAATATGATAAATATGTTTGGGGCATCGCATAATTTGTATGGAATATCAGGAGGAAATTCCTCAGGTATTGGTACAATGCGGAATAATCAGCTGAAAAATTTAAAAGAAGAACAATATCAGGATATTTATGCACACGAAAAAGCTCATAAAGATGCAGCTGGAGATTTAGGCGGGCCGATTGTTATAGAAAATAACGCAATGGGTATTCCAGTTAAAGGGCACGTTGATATAAAAATGCCTGTTTTAAATGAAGCAAATCCCGATGAAACAATAGAACACGCCGATAAAGTTATAAAATCAGCTATGGCACCTGATGACCCTTCAGGTCAAGATTTTAAAGTCGCAAACAGAGCAAAAAGCATAAAAGCTCAAGCTGAAAGTGAAAAAAATAAACAGGAAGATTTCCCCACAGTCGGCAGAGAATTGAATTTCCTAGCTTAGGTTACAGAAATGAATTATTGCTTCCGAATAAAATATATGATAATATCGATATAAAAATAGGTTAGTATGCAATTTTCATATATATAAGGAATAAATAATTAATGAATTTAAAAATTGAAAATCGAAGAGTAGATTATCAAAATACTAAAGTAACTTTATCCTGGGATAAATCTGATGCGGATTTATATATTGTGTATTTGAAAAAAGACGGCTTTTTTACTGAAATAGCAAGAACCTATGAAGATGCATTTACGACAGTTTCTCTTTTACCTGTGGGCGATAATGAATTTTGTGTACGTGCTTTTAAAGATGGCAAGATTGTTGTAGAATCACCTGTTGAAGTGTTTAATAATACTAAAATTGATGTTGTATCAATATATGAAAATAACAAACAAAATATAAGATTTTTTTATAGTAAATATCCCGATGCAGAGGGGTATAGATTATCCAGAAAAGATGAATCAGGAATATTTGGTTTTAAAAATTCTAATTTGCAATCAATATTAATAAAATTGGAAGAGAAAAAGGATTCATATAGAATAGCTCCTTTTATAATTGAAAATAATAAGCGTAAAAATTTATGTTGGTCAGATTTCTTTTATAATCCTGTTAATGGGTTTGGCAATGTAACTTTATACAAGTCATATCCTGATAATACGTTTTTATCTTGGAATTATGAAGGTTTAGCTGACGGTTATTATGTATATTCCGAATTTTCTAATCAACCCATATACGAAATATCAAACGGAATAACAAACTTTGTAACATTAAAAGGTTATAAAAGTGATGTAAAATTTCAAGTTAAAGCTTTTATAAATACACCGGATGGTAAAATTATATTAGATTCGACAGATTATATTTCTCTTCAAGAAAGAAAATATTACCATCCGGAAGTTTCATTAATTATACCGGCATATAATGCACAGGATTATATAGCAAGAAGTATAGATAGTGCATTAGCATCGAATTTTGATGATTTAGAAATAATAATAGTTGATGATGGTTCAACTGACAAAACTTATGAAATTCTAGAATGGTATGCACAAAATTATCCTAATGTAAGAATTGCTAAAAAAGAAAATAGTGGTGCGCATGATGCAAGAAACTATGGTATAAAAATGGCACAAGGAAAATATATACAATTTATGGATAGTGATGATGTCATTAGACCAAATATGATTAATCGTTTATACGATGAAATCAAAAAAAATAAATGTGAAATTGCTGTCGGAAACTATTATTTGAGAGCTGATGTTTACTATTTACAAGGAGCGGATGTGAAGTTTAAAGAAAATTGTCCGCTTGATATAGATGAATATTTGGACAAAATGCCTTCTTCTACAGTTGGTTTTGTGATATGGTATAAGTTGTATGATGCTTCGGTAATAAAAGAAAGATATATGCCTAGAATTTGGCATGAAGATGCAGCGTGGACACCCTATATATTGTCTTACATGCATACATTCTGTTATGTACCTTTTCCTGGATATATTTGGTGGAGAGAAATTAGAAAAGTAACATTAGGAATGCTTTCATATAGAAAACCTCAACATGAAATATTTGAAGATTTAAAATTGGTTGTAATGTTTTATATTAAAAATGGAAATTCACAAAAAATTAACCAATTAAAAGCTATAGCAAGGAAATATTTGCAAAGAAAGTCACTTGATGTTAAAGATGAAAAAATAAAAAATAAATATTTTGAGCTTATTGAGAAAATTACGAATAATTTTTAAATAAATGTAATTTATTTAAAATTCTCTTCATATCAATATAGGAATTATTGCAATAGTAAAAATCGTCGGAGTCTAAGATAACACCTATAATAGGATTTTCTTTATTAAATACACATGAAACTATATTTTTTTTAGGCAAATGATTAATAGTGGAATATATATTTTCAGCTTTTATACCATAAGCAAGTTCTGAATAATAATCTAAATAGGTAACATGTGTTTCATGTTTCAAAAGCTTATTATTATCAGAAATCAAAGTTCTTTTATCTGTTTTTATATTATGAAGTTCATGCTCTTTTTGTGAAAATATATTAGCAAACTTTTCATTCAAAAGAGCATTCTTTGTATATAAATAAGCATCAAAAGCTGTTGTATATGTTTTATCGGATTCCTTATCAGATAAAATTCCTATTTTTGTATTTTTTATATTAAGTTGTTGAAATTTTTGGTTTAAATATGATTCAAAATTTTCATAAGAATTAAAAGCGTATTCTATCAATGCATAAACAGCCTCAAATGATGATTTAAATAAAGCAGCATAAACTAAATCTTCTACTGTAAAAACATTATCTGCCATAAAACGAATATCTGTCTTATTAACAAACTTAGATGCAGCATTTGATGAAATAGTGACCTGTTCATTTAAGTCACTTTTTTCCAATATTGCCGGAATTGCAAACAATATGGCTAAATCCTTTATTTTAACACGTTTATTAATATCTTTACCTATAAATAATTGATTATTATCAGCAAAGTACATAGCTGCTGCGTCAGAATGACATTTTATATCATCTTTAAAAATACCTTCGTACTTTGGATTATCAATTTTAAAGTTCTCATCATTAAAACCGTAATATAAATCTTGAAAATTATGAAATTTAGAAACTCCCTTAAATAATACAGCATCATCAGGCTTTACATAATCTCTAAGAAACAATATTAAATCCAATTTAGAATAAAAATGCAACGCTTTTTTTCCTGCCTTAATAACTTCGTCATATATATAGTATGCATCATGACCAAAAGTGAGAATAATATCAAAATTATACTCTAATACATTTTTGCCTGTTTTTCTATGCAATTCCTCAGAACGTTTACCTAAGCGCATCATATGACCGAGTACTGCAATTTTACGACCGGTACAATTTAAATCTTTTAGAACTTTGAAACCGCTTATCATTGATTCAGGAGTAGCATTATGACAATCAGCATATATTAAACTGCATTTATTTCCTTTTACTAAATTGTTTCTTACTCCGGAAGGTCTAAATTTTTCAAGTCCTCTAATAATTTCAATATCATTAGCACCAAAATATTTGCCTATTGCACATGCACCTACTGCATTTAAAATATTGTGTTCGCCCGGAGCATTAAATTTTACTTTAATATTAGTTTGTTTATCTTTTGAAACTATGTTAAAAATTGAATATTCATTTGTTTTTTCTATATTTTCAGCAAGATAATCGCATTCTTTGTTATATATACCAAAAAATATAGTTTTAAAGTTATATTTTGAATTAAATAATAACTCATCATCACCATTTAAAAATAATATTCCATCTTGTTTCATATATTTTGTCATAGATAACTTATGCTCAAGAATTTCTTCTTTGTCTTTAAAGTTTTCAATGTGAGAATGACCGATATTTGTAATTATTGCAGCATCAGGTTTCAATATTTTAGATGGCATAACAAATGGCATGTCGGGAGCTCTTAAACCTAATTCCATAACTAAATTTTTATATGATTTATCAATACAAGTTACTAAACGACATACCTCAAATATATTATTGTATGAACCATTATTTTTAGCAGACTTTGCGTGTTCATTAAGTACACAATATATAACTTCTTTTGTAGTTGTTTTCCCAATTGACCCTGACAAAGTTAGAGTTCTTAATTCCGGATATTGACTTCTAATGTATTCCGCTATTTTAGCAAAAGCTGAAACCGTACTCTTAACAATTATACAATCTAAATTATCAATTTGCTTTGTTGTAATTACTATTGAATTAGTATCTTTAATTTTTTGTTTATCAAAGATATAACCATCACGACCTTCAACAATCATTGTAAAATATATACAATTATCCGTAATATTACTTATATCATTAGTAATAAAATTAATTAATCTATCAGTAAACGGATTTTCTACTTCTATAATTTCGCATATTTTACTTAATAATATAGGTTGCATTTATAATTTATCCTCTCATACTCATTTATTAATTTTAATATTATTTTCATTTATAAAATTTGCATCAGCTTTACAAATGTAGCTACTGCCTGCTGAAACTTCAATTCCATCTGACTTCGCTTTTTTCATAATCCTTAATAAAAGTTCTTTCATTTTTGGCGTGAATGGCTTAAATAAATCACTGGAAGGTGTTATTCTCTTACAACCAACTTCTTTCACTATTTCATAAAAAGCATCAATATCAGTTTCATTATCATTTATCCCTTCAAGAAAAATGTACTTTAATATAAAATTAACATCTTTAAGCGGATATTTTTTCATATTTTCAATAACTTTTTCAAAAGTATCTGCTCTTTTAACTTTTTTGTATGTTTCAGCAGTTCCTGCATCTAAAGAAACTAAAACCTTTGTAGTTCTGCCTGTTTTTAAAAACTCTGCAAATTTTTCTCTATAAGTTGACATATTTGTAATAAATGCAACTTTCCATTTGTTTTTAAGCAATATATCAAAAATTTCATTACAATACTTATTTACACAAAATTCACCGTTTGAAAGTGTAATATTAAAATCTGATGTATCAAATTCAGGCATTTCAGAAAGTTGTCTTATTATCTCATAAGTTGTAAAACCATCAGTATCATCTTTTAATCGTTCAAGAGGTCTGGCAGAAAAACAATATATACATCTATAATTACATACATCGCCAGGTTGATTTGTTCCAAAGTTTATTGTATCCAGTTTAACTGTACTATGCCAAAAACCCTCTTTCAAATGTAAGCATCCGGAACAAGCATTTGGAATATCATTTCGTAAATCACTAATTAATTGAGTGGTGTATTTTTTCCAATGTTCCATTCTTTCTGCAATAGAACCTGATGTTTGAATAACCGGACATTTTTTCGTAATACAGCATGGAGAAAAATCATTTTTTCGGTAACTAATAAAATGTCCTAAAAACCTGCAGCCTTTCCTGTATTCTAAATCGGATTCAAAAAAATGTATTCTATCCGGAGAAACTTTTTTTAGTAATCTTTTTGCTGTAATATTGGGATTTACATAAGTTACCCATATATGAGCTTCAGGATAGATTTTTAATGCTTCATCCAAGCTTTTACATTCATATTTTCCCAATATAGGGTTAGTATATTGTGATAATTTTTCATCTTTATCCGAAAATATAACCGGCTCTCCTGCTTTATTAACATAATCTTTAAAATTATTGCCAAGGCTATCTGTTACTCCATAATATATAATTGGTACTCCATCATTCTTTTGTTCCATAACAATTCCTACACTTTCTCAGTATTCAAACTACCCTTTTTACATGCTAATATATTTTTTCTCTTTTGTAAATAACATGTGCTGGTTCATAACATACATACAAAAAAAGAAAGGATATCTAATAAAAAAATATCCTTTCCTTTTTAATTAACTATAATTGTTTAAGCAACAGAATAGAAATTTTTTGCTACATTCTGACCGTATTTATTTTGAGCTTGTTTTGCGGAATTTGTTCCGTCTAATGTAATATCAAGCTTATTTATATCAACTGCGAAATTTTTTACAAGCTCATCTTCGCTTAACTTTTCATTATATTCTGTTTTGCCGTTTTTGACTACATTTACATCATAAGTACCGTCTTTATTTTCTTTTATTGTTGAATTTCTTCCATCTACAAAAGAGGCACCTACTAAATTACCTTTATTTGTCTTATAGACTTCAAATGCACCGTTTCCGGTCGTTCCTAATTTTTCCATATAAAACTTCCTTTCCTTTTTTACCTTTACCTTGTTTATATAAAAACAATTCACTAATATTTATTGCTAAAATTATAATAAAGAAAGTAATAAAACTTAATATAAAAATTTATAATATTTGTGATATTCTGAAATAGAGGTTAAATAAGTTTTATGGATATAATTGAGGTTAAAAAGGAAGAATATATTAAATTTGTTTTAAAGCCTTTTTCTAAATTTGAAACGGCGGATTTTGCCGAACTTAATAAACATAAAATTGATGAAGTAAAATATTTTATTTTTGATAATGGTAAAAAACGATTTGCTTTTATTTGCGGTATAAAAGACGGTATTTTAAAAGCTCCTTTTTCTTCGACTTACGGTATTTTTTCCGAAATAACGGAAAATAACAAAATCGAATATTACCACGAAGCTGTTGAAGCTCTTATTTCTTATTCAAAAACTAATGGAATAAAATCAATTTATATCGGAACTCCTGCTATAAGCTATGCCCCTTCAATTATAACAAAATTCCATAATGCGCTTATTAACAAAGGTTTTCAGATTGAAAGCTACGATATAAACTTTGAATATTTTACAAAAAATTTTGATGAAAATTATCTTTCGCAAATTGCAAGAAATGCCCGTAAAAATTATAATACCGCTTTAAGAAATGAATTAAAATTTGAAAAAACTGATGATATCAAAAGTGTTTATGAAATTATTAAAATAAACAGAAATTTCAGAGGATTTCCCCTTCACATGAGTCTTGAAGATGTAGTAAATACGGCGGAAATAATTCCGAGCGACTATTTTATTGTAACGGATAAAGAAGGTAAAGGGCTTGCTTCTGCACTTATTCATCATCTTACGGATAATATTGTAAGAGTTGTTTACTGGGGGAATACACCTGAAAGTGAAGAATTTAGACCGATAAATTTTCTCTCTTACAATATATTTAAGTATTATAAAGAAAAGAAAATTTCATTAATTGATATAGGTACTTCAACCGTTGACGGCAAGCCTAATTCGGGATTATGCGATTTTAAAGACAGTATCGGCTGCAGTTGCTCGCCAAAAATAAACTGGATATTGAAACTTAAATAAAGGAAAAAATAATGATAAACGTTGGAATAATAGGCTGCGGAGTCATCGGCGGAGTTATGAAAAAATGGATTGAAAATCATAATCCCGATTGTAAAATTTTCGTTTCAGATCCTCCTAAAGGTTATAATGACGATATTTCAAAGTCCGATATTATTTTTATAAGCATTCATATTCCTACGGAAGATAATCATACTCAGGATTTAACATTATTAAAATCATTGATAAAAAATTGCCCCGATGTTCCTATTTTTATCAGAACAACTCTCTTACCCGGAACGTGCGATAATTTATCAAAAGAATTAAATAAAAAAATTCATTTCATGCCCGAATTTTTAACCGAAAGAACTGCTTATGAAGATTTTTGCATACAGTCAATGATTTATACCGGCTGCGAAAATCTTATGAAACAAATATTTGTGGGTAAAAAATATATGACAATGTCAAATTTGGAAGCTGAAATTACAAAGTATTCCCATAATGTATTCGGGGCAGTAAAGGTTACTTATTTTAACGGTATTTATGAAATAGCACAAAAATACGGATGTGATTTTGAAAAAATAAGAAAAGGCACATTATTATCGGGATATATAAATGAACCGCATACAATTGTACCCGGGCCCGACGGTAAAAGAGGATTCGGCGGTAAATGTTTCCCTAAAGATGTTGCCGCATTTTCTAAATTTGCGCAAGTATCTAAAATAGGTAAAATGTTAGCTGATGTTGAAGAAATAAATAAAGAATACAGAAATTTATGATTAAATTTTTAGATTTGCATAAAATTAATGAACGTTTCAGAGATGAAATTGATTTACGAATAAAAAAAGTTATAGACTCCGGTTGGTATATACTTGGAGAAGAAAATAAAATTTTTGAAAATAATTTTGCAAAATTTTGCGCTGTTAAGCACTGTATAGGTGTCGCAAACGGACTTGATGCTTTAAATTTAATTATTAAGGCTTACGGCTTTGGTATGGGCGATGAAATAATAGTTCCTGCTAATACCTATATTGCAACAATTTTAGCCGTAACGGAAAACGGCTGCAAACCTGTTCTTGTTGAACCCGATATAAATACTTATAATATAAATCCAGATTTAATAGAAGAAAAAATAACCGAAAATACTAAAGCAATAATAGTTGTACATTTGTACGGTCAGGCTGTTCAAATGGATAAAATATACAAAATTGCAAAAAAATATAATCTAAAAATTATAGAAGATGCTGCGCAAGCTCATGGAAGTATTTATAAAAACAAAAGAACAGGTAATCTCGGTGATGTGGCAGGATTTTCCTTTTATCCCGGCAAAAATCTCGGCTGTATGGGTGATGGTGGCTGCGTGACAACCAATGATGACGAACTTGCTTCAAAAATCCGCGCTTTGGCTAATTACGGAAGCGACAGAAAATATCATCATATCTATAAAGGTGTTAATTCAAGACTTGATGAAATTCAAGCTGCAATTCTTGATGTTAAATTACAATTTTTAGATGCCGATAATCAAAGACGCCGTGAAATTGCAAAATATTACAGAGAAAATATAAAAAATCCGAAAATCATTTTACCTCAGACTCATGATGAACTTTCTCACGTTTGGCATATTTTTGCAATAAGAACAAAAAAACGCGAGGAATTACAAAAACATCTTGAAAAACTCAAAATACAAACAAATATTCATTATCCTACTCCGCCTCATAAACAGGAGGCTTATAAAGAATGGGAAAATATTTCACTTCCCGTTACCGAGGAAATTCACAAGACTATTCTAAGTATTCCCATTTCTCCCGTTTTAACCGGGGAAGAAGTAAAAAAGGTTGTTGAGGCTGTAAATGATTTCTAAATATGATAAATATTATCCGATTATTACAAAATCAAAAGAAAAATTTATTTCTTTGTTGAATAAAACAAAATATTTAAAAAATTTTCAGGAAAAAAATGAAGGCTTATTATCTCTTATTGAAATGGCTGTATATTATAATGTCGGTATTTGGACTTCCTCATATATTGAAAAATTTTATACCGATTATGCTCAATCAATTGATATAGAAAACTATAATATTGAATATAAACAAAACAGTTTTTTACACGTATTAACAACCGGAAATGTAACAGGCGGTCATACAAGAGTCGTTGAACGCTGGATTAGTAATGCTCCCGAGGCGCAAATTCACAGTGTTGTATTTATTACGCCTAATAAAGATAATATGGATACATTAAAAAATAACGTTAAAGAAAAAAACGGCGAATGTATCAGTTTTGAAAAATCTTTATCATTGGAACAAAAGGCACTTAAACTAAGAGAATTAGGATTGCATTATCAATATATTATTCTGCATACCCATATGGAAGATGTTATTCCCTCAATTGCATTTGGAACTCCTAAATTTACAAGACCGGTTCTTTTGTATAATCACGCAAGCCACATGTTCTGGATAGGAAAAAGTATAGCTGATTTGGTTCTGGATATTAAGCAAAATGATGAAGTTACAAGAATAAAGAAAAATATTAACAATACTTTTTTCCTCGGAGTACCTTCAAAAGAAATTATATACGAAAAACCCGATAAAAAAGAATTAAGAAAAAAACTCGGTCTGCCTGTTGATAAAAAAATTATAATTAGTTCAGGTACCGAACAAAAATATTATACAATCGGAAACGATAATTACTCTAAAATTATACAAAAAATTATTGATGAAAATACTTATTGTTACATAATAGGTGTCAAAAAAAACAATGAATACTGGAAAAAAATTGAATTCGCATCTAAAGGACATATTATTCCTTTGGGGTACATAAATTTTAACGACGGTTATATGGATTACCTTTCTGCAGCGGATTTATATATTGACTCATACCCCGTTACAGGATATGCAACAATGATTGACGCTATTTCAAGAGGAGTTCCTTCTCTTTCTCTTAAAACAGTTGATTCTCAGCTTGATTATCTTGCTAAAACAGACTCCTATTGCCAAAATGAAGAAGAATTTATTTTAAAAGCCGGAAAAATTTTAAATGATCCCGTATATGCAAATTCAATTTTAGATAAACTTCAAAAATCTTTAGAGGAATATCAATCTATAACAGCATGGAATAAAAGAATAGATAATCTTATTAATATTTGCCCTAAAATTCACACTGTTAAAGATTTATCAAATGAAAAAGATTATAATAAAATAGATGATTTATCCGTACTTATTAATATAATGACCGATAAACACGCATTTGATAATAAATCTGTTTTAAAAATGATTGAAAAACAAAATTATGATGATTTCAGCAAATACGGAATTAAATATCGTGAAAGAGGTGTTCCCTATATATTTGAAGTTTTATCCTATAAAAAATCACATATAAAAACAAAGGTAATTAAAATTTTCGGACTTAAAGCGGTTGTTCTCTGATTAGTTAATTAATAAGCATTTCATTATAATAAAGACCGTCAAATTGACGGTCTTTATTGCTTATTTAATTGAAATTGGTTTTAAATTAAAGTTTAGAAGCAACCATTAATGTTGTTTCCGCTAATCTTGTAGAATAACCGCATTCGTTATCGTACCAGGAAATAACTTTAACCATATTATCGCCCATAGTCATAGTTAAAGCGGCATCAACGGTTGAAGATTGTGATGAACCGATATAATCGGTAGATACTAACGGTTCTTCGCTGTAGCAAAGGATATGACCGTCAGCAGCTTCTTTTAATGCAGCATTAACGGCTTCAACAGTAACAGGTTTTTTTGTTTCAACAACAATATCAACTACAGAAACATCGGGAGTAGGAACTCTCATAGCGAAACCGTTCAATTTACCTTGTAATTGAGGTAAAACGAGAGCAACAGCTTTAGCAGCTCCTGTTGTAGTAGGAACAATATTTAAAGCACCTGCTCTTGCACGGCGGGGATCTTTATGACCGGCATCTAATATTCTCTGATCACCTGTATAAGAGTGAACTGTAGTCATTAAACCTTTAACAATTCCGAATTTTTCATCTAAAACTTTAGCAACAGGAGCTAAGCAGTTTGTAGTACATGAAGCCATCGAAATTACATTGTGTTTTGCAGGGTCATATTCTTTTTCGTTAACACCTAAAACGATTGTCTTATCTTCATTTTTAGCGGGAGCAGAAATAATAACTTTTTTAGCCCCTGCATCTATATGAGCTTTTGCTTTTGTTGCATCGGTAAAGAAGCCTGTAGATTCAACAACAACCTCAACTTTTAATTCTTTCCAGGGGAGTTGAGCAGGGTCTTTTTCCGAATAAAATTTAATTTTTTTACCGTTAATAATAAGTCCGTCATCAACTGCTTCAACACTGCCGTCAAACTTGCCCATAACAGAGTCATATTTAAAAACGTGTGCAGCATTTGCGGGAGTTAAACCGGGGTCATTAATAGCAACATAGTTAATTTTATCAAAGATTCCTTCTTTAATAGCTGCTCTTAAAGTATTTCTTCCGATTCTTCCGAACCCGTTAATTGCAACATTTACCATAATTTTTTACTCCTTTTTACCTACCATGGTTTTTTAATTTATAACTCTTTTATAAATTAAACAAAATGTTTAATCAAGTTTTTTCAGATACAAATATTATTTAAAATTGTAAAAAAAATACAATAATTACTGATTTAGGGATAAAAATTATTAATACATTAAATGGTGTATTTTAAAATTTTCCGAAAAGCTGCATACTAAGATATGTAGAATGTGGGTAAAGTGTCAATTGAGGCGGTAAAAATTGTATAATACAATCTATCCCGGATATGTACAATCCTATTACAATATTAATCAAAGACAAATTCAGCCTAAACAGGATGAAGAAAAAAGTTCTGCCTCATCAAAAAATACTGATAATGAAAAGCAAAACACAACAGAACAAAACAGGCAGTCATCAAATTCATATTTTCCCAACGGTGAAAAAGTTGCAATTGATTATACGAAAAAGCAAATCGGAATTGAACAAATTTTATCGGATTTCAGAAATACCGCAAATGCGATAGGTACTCCGGAAGATATAAAAAAAGAGGTTTCTTCTTATCTTAGTTTGGTTGAAAGTCAAGCTCAAAAAACAAATCCAAACAGAGAAATAATTCAATCCAATTTAAAAAATGCTTCTAAAATATTAGATGAATTTATAACAAATACTCTGAAAAAACCTTCAAGAGTAGTTGAAGAATGGGTAGATACACTGTTTCTTCAGCCTATAGATTTCAAAGTTGAACAACCAAAGGAAGAAATTCCTATACCGCAGGAAGAAACAAAGATTGTTGAAGAACAGATTGAAGTTCTTCCTCAGACGGATATTGAAGAAACAGAAATTAAAGAAGACGAAGTAAAACAGGAGGAGCCGAAAGAAGAAGTAATTGAGCAAAATCAGCCTTCTGAAAAAAATATATATGTACCAAAAGATGAACGATTAAAAAGAATGTTTATTCAGGCAAAAAAATATGCATTAGCCGATAATAAAGAAACAGCTCTTAGAAATTTTAAAAATTCAATGGATTATGCGGAAGAAATAGGCGATGAGCAGACTCAAGCAATGATTCATTTTGAAGAAGGGAAACTTTATAATGAATTTAATCGTCCTGAAGATGCATTATATAATTTTGCCATAGCGGCATTACAGTCGGAGGATAATAATCTTAAAGCAAGAGCATATATGTCTATGGGAAAAATTTATGATGACTATATAAATTTTGAACCGGCAGTGGAACATTACGGAGCAGCAGCCGCTTATGCAGGTGAAGCCGATAATTTAAAAATGCAAAGTAAAGCACTCTCGGAACTTGCAGAAATTCATGCAAGAAGATACGATAAAAATAATGCCGATATGTTTATGAAACTTGCCGCAATTACTGCAAACAGTACAAAAGATGACAAAGTAATAGGCGTAATATATGCAAAAAATGCAAAAATGCAAAACAGACTGGGAGAAAAAGCAAGAGCATTAACTTCTTACAGTACATCAACAGAAGCCTATTCAAAATTAAGCGAACAGGAAAATCTTGCCAAAAATTATCGGGAAGCCGCTATGATAATGAAAGAGTACGGCAACAAAGCAAAAGCAAAGACTCTTTTAAATAAAGCTTATTCTGCAGCAAGAAATACCGATAATTCCGAACTTAGAATGCTTATTTTACAGGATATGGCATTTATAAGATAAAATAGTCTTATTTATTAATCAAACAGACAATTTGTTTAATTAATGTTTTTTTGATAAAATTAATCACAAATGGGAATATAACGGGATGTCTATCTTAAAAAACGAAAATGAAACAGAAATAAAAACAACAACAAAAAATGTAATATTTTCCGATTACGAAGTTCCTGCCGTAATAAGAAACGGAAATGATAAATTTTCAATAGCTCTTATTTGGTCAATTATATTACATCCTTTAATAGTTATTGCAATACTTATGGTATCATATATTTTTAAATTATTGGGAATAGATTTCGGTTTATTTAACAAGCCGCCTGTAATGCCGAAAGATATAGAGTTTGTACTTGTTGACAAAGAAGCACAGCCGATAAATAAAAATACAAAAAACAGAGCTGATAAGAATTCAAGAGCCGGTGGCAAAAATGATCCTAAGCGTGCTGTTTCGCTTCCGCAGGAGTCGGCACCTAATTTGCCGGAAAAGAAACCTTCTTCACCTGCTCCGGCAAAAAGTCCGGAACAAAAGAAGGTACAGCAGCCGAAAAAACAGGCAGAAAAAGTTCAAAAGCAGGAAGCTAAGCCCGTGGCAGAATCCCCAAAACAGGAGCAGCCCGCTCAGCCTAAACCAACGGCTCCTGCCCCAAAACCTGCAGCACCAAAACCAAATGCTACAATGGTAAATTCTGCTCCCAAACCAAATCCTTCATCAACTTTTAATATTCCAATGCCGTCTAAATCGGCAATACCTGTAGCACAACCGTCTAATGCTCCTGTTACCTCAGAACCTATGACAAATGGAGGAGCGTCAAGAGGTTCAAACGGAGGAAAATCATCTCCTGCTCCAAGTTTTTCACCTGCTACATCCGGCAGAGGTTCTTCAAATACAAGCGGTAAAGGAACTTCATCGGGCGGCGGCGGAAGATTTTCTAACGGAAACGGAAGCTCAAGAGGAAATGTCGGAAACCCATCTCCCGGTAATCCAAACGGTGCTCCCGGTATTGATGCAATAAAAGAGCCTGATTTCGGACCGTATATGAAGGAGCTTCAAAGACGTATAAAAATGAACTGGGAACCGCCTAAGGATAATGAAAGCAAACAAGTTGTATTATTATTCTCTATTGCGCGCGACGGAAGATTATTAAACGTAAAAGTTCAAAAATCCTCGGGTTTACAGACTGCTGATGAGGCGGCAATAAATGCGGTTAAGTTAACGGCTCCATTTAGACCTTTACCGCCCGAGTTTAAAGGAGAAAAAGTTGATATTCAATTCACGTTTGATTATAACGTGCTTGGTATAAATGCTGAACGATATTAACATTAAAGAAAAGAGGAAATAAATTATGGAATTACTTTTACATTCAATTCAAATGGACTGGCCGGTATTACTGCCTATTTTGCTTTGTTCAATATTGACTGTTGCCGTTGCAATTAACAGATATTGTTTTTACAACAAAAATAAACGCGATGTTGTTAAATTTATTCGTGCATTAAAAACCGAACTTGTAAATAACAGACTTGATTCGGCAAAGAATTTAAGTATCCAGCTTGGCGGCGTAATAGGTGAAGTGGCGGAAGAAGCCGTAAGAATTTTCGGCGAGCAAAAAGGTGGATTTTCACGTTCCTTTGATATAAGTGCAAATCTTGCAACAAGAAAACTTGAAAAGTATTTAACAATAATAGGTACTGTAGGCGGTGTCTGCCCGTTTTTAGGTTTATTCGGAACGGTTGTAAGAATTTTATATACCTTTCAAGACCTTGCTTCACAAGGCAACCAATCAGCAGCAGTTGCTATGGGTATAGGGTCGGCTTTGATAGCTACCGCGTTCGGTCTTGGTGTTGCTATTGTTGCGGTTGTCCTTTATAATTCGTTCCAATCTACCGTTAAAAGATATGAAGATGATTTTCAGCTTATAAAATTATTATTCCTGAGCTTTACGGATTCTGAAGAAAAAATACAGGAAAAAGCATTAGTATAGGAAAAAAAAATGGCATTCACAGACAGCGGAAAAAAAACATTATTTACCGAGATTAATATTACACCGTTAACCGATATTTTTCTGGTATTGCTAATAATAATGATGGTAATAGCTCCCTCTTTTCAATCTATAGATACGGATATAAATATACCGGAAATTAATTCGGGTACGGCAGTAGAACAAAAAAATGCGGAAATTTCGGTAACAAAACAGGGACAATATTACTTAAACGGAAAACCAATTTCAGACAAAAATTTGGTGGAAGAATTAGTTGCTTTAAAATTGACTCTTGAAAAACCCGAGGTAGTAGTTAAAGCTGATACACAAACAAAAAGCAGTGAAATACAAAAAATAATGAAAGCAGCTCAAGAGGCACAATATAACAAGCTTGTTCTGGCAGGTGAACCGTTGAGTAAAAAAGAACAGAAAAATTTAGAGCGTAATTCCGTAAAAATTGAACAAAATTCAGAAGTACAAACTAAAAACAAAAAATCAAAAGTACAATCCGATTATGATTGGAACGAATAAAGGAATTTAAAACAATGCGAAGCGAAAGAAAAACCTTTAATGAAATAAATATAACACCGCTGACGGATATTTTTCTTGTACTTTTAATTATAATGATGGTTATAGCTCCATTGCTTGACCAGCAGGGTTTAAATTTAGCAGTTCCAAATATGATAGAAGTTCAAGATGAAATTAAAGATTCTAAACTGATAAAAGTGCTTGTTACTAATGAAGATAAGTACATGTTAAATGATACGGAAATTTCATCAGACAACTTAGCATCTATGATAACGGAACAGGCAAAAGAAAATCCGGACGGACTTTTAATAATGACTCAAGATAATGCAACTCACGGGGCAGTTGTAAAATTGATGGATGAAGCAAGAAATAACGGAGTTACAAATATTTCAATTTCAGAATATTAATAAGTTTTATTACAAAAAGTATAACAAAACGCAAATTTATTCATTCATTGATTTTATAAGCGTATGAATATTACTTTAAACAAATTCGATTATAATAATTCCTTTAAAGCTGCGACTATAAATATAAATGCTTTTTCCGATACTCATGGCGAACTTGTTTATGCAAACAGCGCATTAGAAGAAATGAGAAAAAATAAAAACAATATATTTTGTTCTGGGCAAAAAGGGAATAAAAATGTTACGATAATATGCGGCGATTGGTTTATGGATGGAGGAAAAACAGGATATAAATCAAATCCGCATAAACAGCTGGGCTTTTTTCAAAGTCAAATGTTAAATGAATTTATAAATGAAGTAAAAAAAATAGCAAAAGATACAATAACATTATTTACTCCGGGCAATCATGAGTTTGACGGAGGTGTTCCTTTATTAAACGATGTTTTATCAGATTTAGATGCAAAAATTGTTACAACTAATATGAATATAGAAAAATCGGGAGGATTATTTAAACCACGGGAAAAACATAAACTGTTAAACGAATATATATTAGAAGCAGAGGATGACAAAAATCCGAATATTAAACATAAAGTTTTATTTCTTGGAATTTTGCCCGTAAATTTATTATTTTATCAAAAAAATTTGAGTGGTATAAAAATGATAAATAATATATTGAAACCTCAGGCAAAAGTAAAAAAAGAAGATTATAACAAAACTATGGAGGAATGTAAAAATCGAATAAGTAAATTTAAAGAAAATAATCCCGATGGTATAGTTATATTAATGTCGCATACGGGAGTTAATTTTGCGGATAATCTTGCAAAAGAAGCACCTGTTGATTTAGTTTTTGACGGTCATGAACATAAAGATAAAATTAGAATGTCGAATAATACACCTATAGTACCTTTATCAATGAATTTCAAGAAAATTATAAATGCAAAATTACAAATAGATGACGAAGGAAAATTAGATAATATTACACTAAAAGAAATATATCCCGATAAAACAAATATGACAGGTATTTTGGCTGAATTACATAAAAGCTTGTTCAAAGATGACTTGAAAAAAATATATAAAATAAAATCTATGAACGATGAACTAAAAACTCTTGATTTAGACAATATAAGATCGGGAAATAACTATTTAGCAAATTTTGTTACCGATTCGATTTTAGAGGAACTGAAAAAAACCGATAAAAATATAGATTTTTTTGCTTTGAATGCTTCCGCAATAAGACATCCTCTACAAATATCAAATGAACCCGGCATAAGTAATTTTGATATTATGAATGTACTTGTGGGAATAAAAGAAGAAGACGGAAAAATTATGACTACAAATTTAACCGGCGAAGATATTGTATATATGGTGTTGGATAATATATTATTTAACAGGGAAATGCCGGAAAAAAATCCGTTAATACAATATGCAGGACTTGAAATCAACAAAACAGAAATTATAAAAGCCTATGACAATGGAGCTGATTTGTGTGAACTTGCAATGTATGTAAAAGATACAAGAACAAATAAAGAAATTGAATTAACATCAAAATATAAAATAGCAAATGTGGAAAAATATTTTAATAAAAGTCAAAATCCTCAAATTGCAAGAATAAAAAATATTTCCGAATATACAGGATATAGTGTTCAAGAACTTTTTAAGCAGCACTTTGAAAATTCAAACGGAGATTTAACCGCTAAATGTGATATAAGGATTAGATAATACATTTTTATGCTAAAATAGTATTATGAAAGTTTGTTGGTCTTTATTTAATGAAATAGAGATGGATATTGACGGCAGTGTTTATCTTTGCTGTGCTCAAAGGGTTGATAAAACTTCAATGGGTAACATATTTACTTCAAATTTTAATGATATTTGGAATTGTGAGCTTGCCGTTAAAATGCGCGAGCACGCACTTAAAGGCGAATATCCTTATTGTAATCATAAAATCTGCCACAAATTATCAGGAAATAAAGATATTCACTTTAATGACATTATCCCCTGTTTTAAACCTGTAATGCAAAAACTTCCTACAACCGTTGCGTTTCCTATGGGGCGCGATTGCAACGCAAAGTGCATTTTTTGCAGGGATAACATTATTTCTTCTTCTGATGCGGAATTTGATAAAATTAAAAACAATCTCATTAATTTTTATCTTCCTGTTATGAAAAATGTTGAGGTTGTTACTGTTAATGATTTAGGTGATGCTTTTTCTTCCAAAATATCAAGAGAAATTATTAAAATTATTTCTAATCATTATCCGAATATTAAATTTAAACTAATGACTAACGGTATTTGCGCTTCGGAAAGTTTGATTAATCAGCTTAATCTAAAAGATAAAATTATGGAGTTATCTATTTCTATAAATGCGACTACGGCAAATACTCATAAAAAAATTTTCAGAATTGATGCTTGGAATTTACTCCTTAAAAATCTTAAATATATTAAAAAACTTCATCAACAAGGAAAAATACCGCATTTTCATTTTAAATTTGTTGTTTGCAGCGAAAATTACGAAGAAATGGCAGCTTTTGTAAATTTTGCCCATAAATACGGGGCAAATGCCGATTTCTGGGAAGTTAGAGATTATTGGCCAAATCTTGAAAATAAATACGAAAGTATGGCTGTTCATCTTCCTTCTCACAAGAATTTTCCAAAGCTAAAAAAATGTTTGAGAAATCCTTTGTTTGAAAAAGATTTTGTTACACTTTCTCCTCTTTTAATAGACTTGAGGAAGGAGGAAATTAATTCACATAAAATGAAAAATCCTTTTTTTAAATTTTTACACTGAAAAATATATTTTGGTGCAAAAAATAATTATATCTTTGACAGAGAAATATATAAATAATTAAAAATTCATTCTTAAGAAAAAATCTTCAAAGCTGCTGCTACGTATTCTACTTTGCTAGCTTCAACCCAAAGCCGCTCGGATGGCGAGTCGGCT
>CAJOJP010000006.1:42973-44808 GCA_905234915.1 Candidatus Gastranaerophilales bacterium | reverse complement strand
GAAAACACTTTTCGGAGCTGTTACACCCGCTTATTTCTTAAGCCGCACCAGCTATTTTTTTATTATTGATAAAAAATAAATTAATGTAGCAAGGTGCTTACTAAAGAAATGCGCGTGCTCAATGCTCCTCAAAGTATTTTCTTTTTTTCGTTTTTTATTTCAAAAAGTCCAATTATTTAAGGAACGCTCTACTAGTATATAGATTATCTTTAATATATGCTATTATTAAAGTGATAGTTGTCAGAATAGGAGAGAGAATAATGCTGGGAAATTTTAGTTACTGCAATGCCACAAAATTGTACTTTGGGGAAGATTCGCTAAAATACTTAAATGATGAACTGCCTAAATACGGCAAAAATGTTCAATTAATTTACGGGGGCGGTTCCATTAAAAAGAATGGAATTTATGATGCCGTTGTTGAAATCTTAAAAGCAAATGGAAAGAATATTATTGAAGACAGCGGTGTTATGCCAAATCCGACAGTAGAAAAACTCAATGAAGGTGTAAAAATTGCGAGAGAAAATAATGTTGATTTACTTTTAGCTGTTGGCGGCGGTTCTTGCTGCGACTATGCTAAAGCAGTTTCGGTTTCAATAAATTGTGATGATGACCCCTGGCAAAAATATTATATCCGCTTTGAAGAGCCGGATTGCAAGATTGTTCCTGTCGGATGCGTTTTAACTATGGTTGGAACAGGTTCAGAGATGAATGGAGGATCTGTTATATCAAACCATCAAGAAAAATTGAAAATAGGTCACGTTTTTGGTGAAGAAGTTATGCCGAAGTTTTCTATTTTAAATCCTAAATTCACTTATACTTTGCCTAAAAAACAAATGACTGCAGGTATTTATGACATATTTAATCATATTTGCGAACAATATTTTTCCGGAACTGACGATAATACAAGTGATTATATAGCGGAAGCCTTAATGAAATCTGTTGTGCATTCTTCACTTATTGCTATTGATAACCCCGAAAACTATGAAGCACGCTCAAACATTATGTGGTGTGCAACTTGGGCATTAAATACACTTATTGCAAAAGGTAAAACAACAGACTGGATGGTTCACATGTTAGGTCAAGCAGTTGGTGCTTATACTGATGCAACGCATGGTATGACATTAGCTGCCGTATCGCTTCCTTATTATAAATTTATTATGCCTTACGGACTTTCTAAATTTGTTCGTTTCGCAAAAGAAGTTTGGGATGTAAACCCGAATAATAAATCTGATGAAGAAATTGCTAAAGAAGGTCTTTCAAAACTTGAAGAATGGATGAAAAAACTCGGACTTGCGATGAATATATCTGAACTTGGAGCAAAAGAAGCTATGATAGACGGCATAGCTGATGCCACATTTATTTTAAACGGCGGATATAAAGTTTTGACAAAAAATGAAATAAAACAAATTTTGAAAGAAAGTTTATAATCAGAGATTAAATTATAAAAGTGTCAGATTTTTAACGGTCAAGTTTAACCATTCATCAATATTAAAAGTCATTTTATAAATGTATCAAGGATTTAATGATGACAATGATATCCTTCACCGTGATGATGGCAATGTGCGTGGTCGTGTCCTTCACCTGCACAAGTATTTTTACCTGCTTCAAGAGAATTTGCCATATACCTTTCTATAATTTCTTTAATCGGTAATTCAGGACAGCCTGATACAACTTCAACACCGTTTTGTGTAAACATCATCATAGGTTTTCAATGTTACTCTGTAATAATATTGCACTTTCTAGTATAACGTTCTGTAATTAACTGGACTTTTTATTTCCGAAATTTTAGAATACTGCAAAAAGAAAACACTTTTCGGAGCTGTTACACCCGCTTA
>CAJOJP010000006.1:3666-42934 GCA_905234915.1 Candidatus Gastranaerophilales bacterium | reverse complement strand
GTGCTTGCTAAAGAAATGCGCGTGCTCAATGCTCCTCAAAGTATTTTCTTTTTTTCGTTTTTTATTTCAAAAAGTCCAATTATTTAAGGAACGCTCTATTACTATCCACACATCATTTGGAACTATTGCAAATAAAGGCGAACCCGGTGCAACATACATGCCTTCCGCTGTTAATAAATTTTCATTTGCAGTCGTCAAATCAGCATTTGCTTTATCATACTTTGCTTGTGCTATATCTAACTGCTGTTTTGAAACAATACCGTCTTTATATAAATCTTTATATCTTTCTAAATCTGCTTTCATTGTGCCGACATTAGTTTTTGCAGCTCTGTTTGAAGCTTTTGCATTTTTTTGGTTTAAAAGCACTTGATTATACCTTCTAAACTTTCAACAGAAGTAATTGAAAACAGACCTGATTATCAAAAAGCAATTTTAGAAATAGAAAAAGCAGGATTAGATGTAAGGACAGCAAAAAAAGAATTTCTGCCTACATTTGATATAGCAGGTTTAGCACTATTTAATGCAAAACATTTCGGTTCAGCTTTTACAACTTCAAATTCTCTTTTAGCGTTCGGCGGAGGTGTTTTTCAGCCTATATTTTCAGGCGGAGCAAAAATTGCTAATTTAAGACTTAAAAAAGCAAGCTATGAAAGAATATTAGAAAATTATAAAAAAACAAATTTAACTGCAATGAAGGAAATAAATGATTCTCTTGTATCAATCAAACAAGATGAAGAAAAATATAATAAAACATTAAAGCAGCTGGATTTATCTAAAAAGGATTAATTTCATATTTAGATTTAATACAAGCAGAGGAAAGTCTTTTATCAATAAAGAAATTAGCGATAATACAAAAAGCAGATAATTACGTTGATTATATCGGATTATATAAAGCTGCCGGTGCTAAATTGTAATTTGTCATTGTAAAAAAATCTATGCTAAAATAAATTTCACAAGGAATGTTAAAATGAAATACACAAGTTATACAAACTTTTGGTTACACGACCTTGAACTTACATCAAGAATAACACACGAAATTGCAAGGAAATTTTTTGAAACAAATAATTTCCAGATAAATATTGATGAATATATTATTATTGATACTTTGCTTAACAACCCCGATTTATTGCAGATGAAGCTTGCAAAAATGATATTAAAAGGTAGGGCTCATACGGGCAGATTTTTAATGTCGTTAGAAGATAAAGGATTTGTTGAAAGAATCCCCTCTAAAAACGGTAAAAGACTTGTTATTAGAAGTAAAGTAACTGATGAGGGCAAAAAAATTCATTCTAAAATAACAAAAAACATTCAAGAACTTGCAAAAGAATGTTCTGAAAGTCTGCCGGACGAGATGTTAGCAAATTTGCAAAAAAATCTTAAGCAAATTCGAGCTTCTTTACAGGAAAAGTTTGATGTTAAATTTGAATAAATTTAAGGATTTAACAATGTTTGAAAGAAAGTTAAAACAAGAATATCTAAAACTTGCACAAATCATTTATGGCGGTGAGTTTTATCTTGAATTAAAAAACTATAAATTAAAAGAAGTCAAAAATACAAAATTCGAAAAGGTTATTGATACTTTATTAAGTAAACAAGGCAATAATAAATTTTATGCCTATAAAAATCATGAAACAGGTTTTGCTGGTAATGTTTTTGATAACGGTAAAAACCTTGTAATTGCATTTAGAGGAACAGAAAGACTCGGCTTAGGTGAAAATGTTTCGGATTTAAATGCTTTCTTAAAAGATGTTTATGTTGATATAAACCTGATGACAGGGAATTTTGATAAACAATTTAAAGATGCCTGGGAGTTTTTTAAAGAAGTTAAAAAAGAAAATCCTAAACGAAAAATAGTTATTACAGGACAATCATTAGGCGGTGCTTTATCTCAAATTGTTGCTGCTAAAGAATATACAATAAACCGACAAAAAATCGAAACTCACACTTTTAATGCTCCCGGATGTTCTCATTTACTGGAAACTTATGACTGTAACTTAGACTATAACTATTCATTCATAACAAATTATTCCGTTATGAACGATTGGTGCGGAATGTTCGGTGAACATATCGGAAATAGATATTTAATTAAACCTATCACTATTCCTGCAAATAAAACAAACAAAACCTCCGAAATAATGAATAATATTCTGCTTAAAACACACGAGGGAATTTTTGATTATACAGAAGAAAAAAACGGCAGAGTTATTAAAAAGCCGAAAGATTTTAATCAAAAAGAAGGGTTATCATTGTGGTATTTTGATAAAAATAATTTGATAAATAAATATCCCAATGTTAATGAATTTGTAAAGCAGAATGTTCTACTGTTTAATTTTCCGGATGTTACGCAAAATTCTTTTATGCAGAAAACGCAAAAATTTTTTGAAGAAAATATACCCGATAAAGTTCAAAATTCATCTGCTGCTGTTGCAATAAAGAGTGCTGCTGATAATATTATTGCAAATTCTAATGAACAAATAGAAAAGATAACTGAAAAGATAAGTAATACTGCATTATCAACAGCAATCCGCATATTAGATTCGATTTTCGCTGAACTTTCATATACAAATTTAGAAAATGCAAATAGAATTTTAAACAAAATTGTAAAATAACACTAGGTTTTGTAATTTGCAATACAACGTTTGATAATTTTGTTTATTTTCTAGCCAAATAAAATGTTTCTATCATCGTCATCTTCAACCAAGTCATTTGAAAGGTATTTTTCAAATAGAATAAAATTCCGCGAGAAAGTCCGAGCTGGATTACAATCTATAACAGGAGCTTTTTTATTGTAAATATACATATGTTCGGCTTGTGTCAGAAACATCAAGTCTTTTGTTTCAATCTCAGAGACATTTTGACACATATCAATATGCAAGATAAATTATTTTTGCACGTTATTGCACAAAATTGCACGGGGTAAATGTCCAAACAAATTGGCACTTTAAGGCACAAAATACACTAAAAACCACAAATGTCAGTGCAAAATAGTGCAAAAATTAGGACAAAAGTGCAAGAATAGTCCGGCAAATCTCTACACTAAAAATCTGCATCATGCTCCCAAAATTAGGCATACCATCCCTAAAACTCCCATCACTACTATACTGAAAACCTATAAAAATATAAGGAAATTTAAATATTAAAAAACAAACAAAAAACGGAGAGGGAGGGATTCGAACCCTCACTTTTTAGATATTTGAGAAAATAACCGAAAGTCTTTATATTTTACAGCAAATTATAAAATAATTTACCTATGTCATATTTTTATTATAGCGTACTAAAACCCTTTTGTAAACCCATTTTCAGCGATAAAAACAGGACAATTTTAAAAGAGGGTGAGATTCAAACCCTGCATGGAAAAGCACAATTTACCCAATCGCTGAAACTCAGTATTCTCCGTCTCACATGAGACAAAGAAAAAATAATTTTGAAATTTTTATTTATATTTACAATATTTTTATAATGAAATATTTTTTATACTTCGTATTGTCGAATTTGTGTATTCTTTCATATCTTCAAAAATATCATCATTTATAGATTCAATAAACTGGTTTATATTATATGGTTTTAAATATATAACATTTCCTTCGGCTCTTGATAATGTCAGTGCAACCTTATAGAATCTTTCAGTATCAATATGCACGATAGGTGCAATAAATGATAAATACTTATCTGTATTTTCATCTGTGATTGCTTGATTAATATGCCGTATAACACTGGTTGTTTCATTATTATATTGTTGAACTTTACTTCTAATTAAAGTTACTTCTATTAACCAATAAATTGATTTACCAAAAACTTCAATATCACCAATGTTACCAGGGGCATGGGAAATTGGAATACCTATGTCATCAATTTTATAATTAGGTTTAATAAACATATCCTCTTTAAATTTTATGTAAAGTAATATCGTTATATAAAATTCTAATTTTAAAGGGTCAGGAATATATTTAAATTCTACAATTGGATATTCTCTTGAATTAGTAATCAATAGATTTATCAAATTGATAATTTTATTCTCATCTATTTCAAAAACAGTTACAATATCATCTAATTTAGACTTATATACTTTTTCATTAATTGTATCTTGTTTTCTATGAGTATTTATAAAACTGATGAATTTGTTAAAATAAGTATCGGAACGGTTATAATAAGATAGTGCTGATATTTTTTCTTCTTCGCTACAACTTATTTCAAGTTTTAATAAATCCTTTATATAATCAATGTTGTTTTTATTTATCGAAATATAAAGTTCTCCACCATGTGAAGATATTGTTATATACCCCATTATTCTCAATATTCTCAAAACCACATCGGGATAATCTCTTAGCACTGTCTGGGGTTTATTGTTCTCATCATAAACTTCATTTAAATAATCTAAAATATTATCTCTTGTAATATTGTTTGAGGTTATTTCTTCTAAATATGCTCCAACATTGCCATCATGATTATACATAGAAACAATAAAATCTGTATATTTCAATTTTATATTACATTCATTTAGCTTTAGTAGAACCTGTAAAATAAATTTGAAATAATTAAAATTATTTGAAACATTTTTATATGGAGATTTTCTATTATATATTAAAGATTGTACAGAAAAAGCTTCTTGGTCATCCACTTTATTATTAGCAAGAGCTTCTGCAATTTTTGAGATTCTTAACTGTTCATTATATTGAGCATATACAAAACCTAATTCACTTAAAGTTCGCATATAAGTCCAAAATCTTGCCTGATACCCCGTAGGGAATCCGCCATCAGCTCTGCGAGAACTATTAACTGTAATTATCATATCTTTTAATTCAGTATCAGACAAATTATCCGTAATTTCTATTTCATTACTTGTAACTATTCCATTACGATACATTACACACATAATGCTAAGCAAACAGTTATCGTCTAATGTTTTATTGTTAAAATCTATTAAAGAAGATATTATATTTTTGTATCTTTCGGGATTCCTAATTGCTGTATCAAACTGCAATTGTTTGTATTTAGGTGTCATTCGTCTTTGCATATGATAACTCCTAATAGTTTGTTACTAATACTTCCTTTGTAGGGCGGACTTTATTATTATTAAAACTTATATAATAACTGTTTATTTCGTGAATATTATATTTTTGCATCCAAATATCAAAAATTTCGTTATGAGTACCTTTATTGTAATCCGCAACTAAATTTGAAATAGCCCATTTTACGTTGTTACGAGTCAATTCATCAAGCAATTCTAACAATTCTCTTTCTTTATCTTCATTCCATAGTTTGTTATATTCAGAGAATGTTATTAAAGTCATTTTCTTTATATGTGAGTAAATTAACAAATTCTTTATAGTCAAAATTAAAGAAATGAATTGTTTTTGAACACACATTTTTAAAATAAGTTTCAAGTGCATTTACAACATTTTTATTGAAATCAACATTGCCAACAGGTAAATTAAAATCGCCTTTAGAATTAAATCTTAAAATTCTGTTAAAACCATATATCAGCAACAAATACAAATCTAAAACATTTTCCTTGTTTTTATTGTATTCATCACGCAAACGAGCATAACTTTCTTTATTATATTTCGCATAATATGTTTTCGGATATTCTGATTTTAAACCACTTGGAACAATATCTTCCATAAATGAACGAGATAAACCAAGCTCTAATATTCTGTTTATAATTTGTTCAAAAAATATGTTAGGGCATGATGAACACGTACACAGATAATTGTGTAATTTTATCATATTCTTATCAATATCATTTAAAACAAATTTTTGGGCATTTATGTTTAAAAATACTGACCCTCCTCCAACAAACGGCTCAATATAAGTATTTATTTGTGTAGGAAAATAAGGCAATATTTGATTAAGTATGCGATATTTATCGCCTACATAAAAAAATGGTGAACGTATTAAGTTGTTATCTGACTTCTGTAATAAAGAGGAACTCTTTATGGTTGTTAAAGTCTGTTTTTCCCGAATTGAAGAATTTATGATTGTGCTCATATCTTGTTGTTTTTCCTTTTGAACTTAATATTTCTTCGATTTGTTCTAAAGAAATTTTATTTTTTGATGAACTACTCTTTGAATTATAAGTGTTATTGTAAGAAACCGCAATAAATTTACATTGTAAATTGTCTATAAGTTCCTTAAATGCTTTTGGTGCATTTGTCCTGCAATATTCACTCATATTTTCTGCCGGAGGTTTTAATGCAACACCCTCTAATTTTGGTTTTTCCCATTTTACGAGATTTTCTAATACATGGTAAAAACGGCTATACTGTCTTGAATTATAAGGAGGGTCAATATAAACTATATCTGCATTTAAATTTTTTGATAATTTATTAACATCTTCTCTATATATCTCAATATTTTTAATCGGAGTCGGATTAATCATTTGATATGTAAATTGTTGAGGTATAACTTTTTTGTGAAAATATGCCTCATAATGTCCGACAGTATTTGCAATTTTATCGATGGAATATATAAGCGAAACTAATAATATATTTTTTTCTTTTTCATTAAATATTTTATTTTTTTGTAAATCTTCTCTTATTGCACCAATTTTTTTTGCATCATCTCTGTTAAAAAATTTGCCACCGAAATTTTTTGAAAAATAGTTGTCTTCTAAAGTATTACTATTTTTTTTATTCCATTTATTGATATATTTTTCTACTTTTTCTTTATCCCAGTCGTTATTGTCAAAAAATGCTTTGTAGATTATATTATTTGAGTATAAAAAATCGTTTATTATTAATTTAGAATATTTTTGTGCTGCTTTTTTACTTATTATTGCAGTTCCAGCAAAAATATCTGCAAAAGTATCGCCAGTACAATTTTCTTGGATTAAATCCATAATCCAATCAGACAAGTCCGCTTTACTACCTATATACCGTCTATTCCCAAGATTAAACAATTTACTACTCCATTTATCTTGTTATAATTATATCTCAAACATAATACCTTTATTGTCGCATATTACTATGTCAGAAATGGACATAATATATTTTAGATTTAAAAAGGAGGGTAAAAACCCTCCTCCCCAATTATCTATTACATTGCCAAATAATATATGCTATAAATAGTAATAATATTGGATGTATAGATATTGTTATAAGATTCAACATAACTATATCTCCTTGTTGAACCTTACGCCGGCGTAAGGAGCTACCCTACGGTGGCCGAATTTTTATTGTGGTACTTTTCCCACATGTCTAATTTGAGTGCACATCAAATTAGACATGGTTAAAAAATAAGTTAATATCAAACCCATTTTTTCCGTCTTAGGACGACGTGGATACTACCTTATTTATAACGAAAGACTTATTATTGATATAAATCTTTCAGGCTCAATAACGCCCTTTTGAAAATTTTGTAGGTATCCGAACCTGTCGGGCTACTCCATTCCCCACATGAATATTACATAAAAGTTGTTATAATATCAATATTTTTTTACCAAGTTTTTAAAATTTACTACCGACTTTTGTAAAATTTTACCAAGTTTAAATTAACAAAAATTAGTAAAAATTTTCAGATTTATTATAAAAAAATTCAAACTACCAATTATATACCACTAAAAAATAAGTGTTCATAAAATCTCAAAGTGCTTGCAATATCTCAAATTAAAGCCAAATACTGATAGGGTAAGAGATTCCGCCTGTTCTCAAACTGCGTGCAAAACGGGTAGTTTGAGGTAGTTTGAGATTTTTATCTCACACCTTTTTAAAAGTTAAAAAAGCTTGATATTACTGAATTTTAAGCAAAATTCTCAAACTGTTCGCAATTCTCAAACTGCCAGAAAAATAATAAAAATATAAGGAAATTTAAATATTAAAAAACAAACAAAAAACGGAGAGGGAGGGATTCGAACCCTCGGTCGAGTTGCCCCGACACAGACGTTCCAGGTCTGCACCTTAAACCGCTCGGACACCTCTCCATTTGGTTTTATTGAGTTTTAGAAGTTTTTATTCTGCCTTCGCTCTGTATTTCGCTCTGATAAAAATTTTTAATAATTATTCTTTATCAGGCAGAAAACCTCTTTATACCTATTCTACTCAAATCCTGTTTGAATGTAAAGAACATAAATGAGTTTATTTTAATCAGCAGAATTTATAATATCATCAAATGCGGTTTTCCATTCCTGATACAAATTTTCTATGTACTGTATCAGGGATTTTGACATAAAGTATTGCGAGTTTGACATATTTAGTCGGAAGTTAGGTCAAAATTTAATTATATTTACCCCTCAAAAGTTTGTTGTAAAATTTGTGTATGGAAAAGTCATATTATAATTCACCTATCGGGATATTAGAAATAATCTGTGAAAACAATAAACTTGTTTCACTAAAGTTAGTTGATTGTTGTGGGAAGTCAAATGTTGAAAATGATTTTATAAAAGATATAAAGACCCAATTAGATGAATATTTTTCCGGAAAAAGAACGACTTTTAATATAAAAATTAATCCTAAAGGAACTGACTTTCAAAAATTAGTATGGAGTGAACTTCAAAATATTCCTTATGGCAAAATCAAAAGTTATTCTGAAATTGCTGCTGCAATAGGAAATAAGAATGCACAAAGAGCAATCGGCAATGCCTGTAATAAAAATACGATAATGATTATTATCCCATGTCATAGAGTTATTTCAAAAAACAATAATTTGGGCGGTTTTGCTTACGGCTGTGATTTAAAACAAAAATTGCTTAATATAGAAAACGGTATTAACCAGCGTTTAAATATTCAATCACTTCATCAACGTGACCTTTAACTTTTACTTTCTTCCATTCTTTTTCTATTTCCCCGTCTTTATCTATTATAAAAGTCGAGCGTTCAATTCCCATATATTTTCTGCCGTACATTGATTTTTCCTTCCAAACATCAAATGCCTCAGCAAGTTTATGTTCAAGGTCAGACAGCAGAATAAAATTTAAACTCTGTTTTTCTTTGAAAGATTTATGGCTTTTTATGCTGTCAGGGCTTACTCCTATTACAACAGCATATTTTATAAGGCGGTTCATATTATCTCTAAAACCACAGGCTTCCATTGTACAGCCTGATGTATTATCTTTCGGATAAAAATATAAAATAATCTTTTGTCCTTTAAAATCATTTAATGAATATTCTTTTTCTATACCGTCTGCATCAAGTCCCTGCAATTTTATATCATTCATAAAAATCTCCTTTTTTATTAAAATAGCATAAATATTTAAAAAAAGGCAGTTCAGAGATTAACTTAAAGCAGTTCAAAAACAGCTTATATTAAAGATGGAATTCTTTTTATTTCTGTTAAAGATATAAAAAATAAGCAAATTTATTTCAATGATTAAAAATTATTCTTAAAAATAGCAAAAATTTTATTTATTATTTTTATTACATGTGTGTGTTTATTAATTCGGAAGGAGAAAGAAATGAAAATTTCTGCAATTTCGTTTTGCGGTATCGAAAAACCGTTTATTGACAATAATGGCAATAGAATTACACCTATTGCAAAGAAACCTGATGAAGATGATATTAAAAAAGCATTTGAAGCAATTAAAAGAGAGAATTTTTTAGGAAATGGTGCAAATGGTGAAGTATTTTCTCTTGGTCAGGATTTGGTTGTAAAAAAACACAAAGGTAAAAATGCATATAATCAAGATACACAAAGAGAAATTGCAATGCTTGATAAAATGTTTGATTCGGGTGTTAAACTTCAAAATTCACAAGAAGGCAAATTTGCTATTGAAAATTCCCATGATACATTGATTGTTTCTTCTTTGGTTAAAGGAGAAGGGATAAATTCTGTTTCAAATCCTTTTAATAAAGAAAAATTTGAAAGTCTGTTAAGTGCTATTTGTGAAACCGATATCGGTTATATTATGAAAAATTCCTCAAAAACAGGCGGAAGCAACAGATGCAGATTAATGAACTATGATTTTAATTTAGGAAATGTTAAATTTGACAAAAATCAAGCCGGATTTTTTGATTTTGAAAATTCAAAATTTGAAAATATAGATGACATGATTTCAGAGAGAGTTATTGGTATTATGAATAAAGATGGGGTTATAGTGAAAAAAGGCAATGTAAATTCTCACCGCTCTGATACATCTGAACTTCCTTCAAGCTTAAAATCTTTTGAATTTTATGGGCTTCACGATTACTTATTAAAAACACCTGATACTTACGATGTTTTAAACACCTATTTAATTGAAAAAGGTAAATATCATAAAAATATGTCAGAATTTTATAAAAATTTTGCAAATGAAAGCAGTCATAAAAATGTTGTTTTAGATATTGCAAAGCGTGAAAATGCACATAGTGAACTTTTAAAACCTGATAAAAACGGTAATGTTTCTTCTGACATTATGCAAGCTGAAATAATGAAAATACAAAGTGCAAACTTTATGCACAAAGCAAGCAGTCATACTCGTTCAGGTATTATTAATCAAAAACAATTAAAAGATTATATGCAAAGTTCAATTGAATATTACAAAAAAATGCTTGATAAAGCAGAACAAGAAAATGATAAAAACAGAATTACATATTACAACAATTCGCTTTCTTTAATGAAAGATTGGAATAATATTAATGCTAATATACAAAGAGAAATTGATAAAAATAATCCAAAATACACAAAAAAATTAACACAGGAACATATAAAAACGCTTGATGATGCTGTTATTGAAAGTTCAATGCCTGATAGAATAAAAGAAATTATACCTGAAAATTTTGTTTTGAAAGTACAAGAACAAACGCCAATAGGTGAAGGAGCAAATTCAAAGGTTTATGCAATTCCAAATAATGATGAATACGTACTTAAAATTTTAAAACACGGCGACCCTAATAAAATCCCTGTCGGATTATTCCCTGATAATATTAATGTCGGTCAGCCTGTTTGGATAAGTCCAATATCAAATGCAATGATTTTAAAGAAACTTCCGGGGGTTGAACATTCAATACCAAATTGGAGTAAAACAATATTAAACGAAACAATTAATCCTCCTATGCCTGAACATATAACAAAAGAACAGGCAGAAATTTATTTTTCAAAAACAGATAAAATTGCTTCCATGAGTGATAAAGCATTCGATAAATTGGCAGAAAAAGTAAAACTTATTTCTGATAAAGGCTATAAACTTGACCCAATTAATGCAAATAACTTAATGGTGGGTGATGATGAAATAAATGTTATAGACTTTTGGAAGGTAAACGATTGGGAAAAACATTTATATCAAAATTCTGCTCTTGATATGACCGCTGTTATACTTGATTTTGTATTATTCCCTGAATATTACGACAAGCTTGACGAAGATAAAAAACAAAAATTAATAAAAAATGTTGAAATAATAAAAGATAAAGTAAATAAATCAAGTGAAAAAGTTGGAATTGATACAAAAGAGGATAAATTTAAAACATACATAAGAACAACTTCAAGGTGGTTTACTGCTCACAGCATTTTTGAAAACGATAAACCATATTTCAGATATTACGATGTAAGAATGGAAGATTTTTTGAAAACGGTAAGAAATCCTAAAGAATGGGCAGAACAAAGAAATGAGGAATTATAATTATGTTAAATTTTAATATAAATAATAGCCTTAGTTTTAATTATTATAAAAATAATTTTATCAAAAAAGAAAATATTAATAAAACTAAATTTAAACAAATAAACGATAATGATTATAAAAATTATAGCAATGCAATAAGTGCAATAAATAAACCTATTGTTTCTTTTGGCTGTCAAACAAATCCTACAATTTTAAAACATGATTCACCATATATTGAAATAAGAAAAAAATTATTTACTATTGAAGGTCATGCTTTTGAAGAACTTGTTGCAGATATGTTTGTTGCCTCAGGTGAATATGATGATGTAATCTTAACTCCGCCAAGCAATGATGGCGGAGTGGATATAATCTTAGAAAAAAACGGTAAAAAAACAATAATTCAATGCAAAAATATTAAAGACAATGTAAGAATCGATGAATTTTATGCACTTGATTATTGTAAAAATAAATACAATGCTGATAACACAATAATGATAGCTTCATCAGGAGTTTGTGATGATGCCTTTAAATTGGCTGAAAGTTTTGGTTATGACTGTAAAATTATGAATTTGGATGACGTTATTAAATATGCTGATGAACATAATTTTGAATTAACTGACGAAACTTTAGTGGATTACAATAGAAATACGATTATAAGTCCAATAGAAAAATATAAAGATGAAATAATCGAATTACATCAACAAGGGAAAATAGCACGGGAAATAATAAATAAACTTAATTTAAACCTGAGTATAAGATATATCAATAGTATAATTCAACGTTGGAAAGAACAAGGCTGCCTGATAGAACAAGAAAAAGAATCAGAAATAGAACAAAACAAAAATAAAATAATCGAATTACATCAACAAGGAAAATCAGCACCTGAAATAATAACTGAACTCGGATTGGATTATGCCGTTAATTATGTAAATCAAAAACTGAGAGATTGGGAAATACAAGGCGATTTTGTAAGACAGGAAAAGAAATCTGAAATAGAACAAAATAAAGATAAAATAATTGAATTGCATCAACAAGGAAAATCAGCCCCCGAAATAATAACTGAACTTGGATTAAGCTGCTGTAGTGCTTCCATTAATAACGCACTTCAACGCTGGGAAGAACATAGCGATTTTATAAGACAAGAAAATAAATCTGAAATAGAAAAAAATAAAGATAAAATAATTGAATTATATTTGCAAGGAAAAACAGCACCCGAAATAATAACTGAACTTAGATTAAGCTGTAAGCGTTTTTCCATTTATCCCGCACTTAAACGCTGGAAAAAGCATGGTGACTTTAAAGAATCTCCAATCATTACAGTACCTCAACAACGAAAAAAACAGCGGAATTTTGAAAAACAGGAAAGAAAAACAGAAATAGAGCAAAATAAAGAAAAAATAATAGAATTACATTTACAAGGAAAAACAGCACCCGAGATTATAACTGAACTTGGATTAGTATATGAAAGAAGTTCTGTTACGGTAGCACTTCAACGTTGGGAAGAACAGGGCGATTTTGTAAGAGTAAAAGTAAAAAGACAATCAGAAATAGAAAAATACAAAGATAAAATAATTGTATTACATTTACAAGGAAAATCAGCACAAAAAATAATAAATGAACTGGAATTAAGTTGTAGTTCAAGTGCCATTTACACTGCACTTCGACGTTGGAACATTCAAGGGGATTTTGAAGAACAGGAAAGAAAAACAGAAATAGAGCAAAATAAAGAAAAAATAATAGAATTACATTTACAAGGGAAAACAGCACCTGAAATTATAACCATACTTAACTTAAGGAGCGATAGAAGCTCTGTTGCATCCGCATTGAAACGCTGGAATATAAAAAAAGACAGTGAAAATATAAATTTGTCATTGAATGAAAATTTGCTAAATATACAACCAAAAGATTTCAGATTAAAAATAGCAGAATTACTTAAAAATGAAGGATATAAAATATCGGGAGATATAGGCAAAAATATGTTTACGGCAGAACGGAACGGAAAAACATATATTGTAAAATGTATAAATAATAAAAAACCGCTTGGAGTTGGAAATCTCAGAACTTGCGCAGGTTATATCGATAAAAATAATAAAAATTTAATTTTAGCTGCAGTAACAGGAATAAAAAGCAGTAAGGAAATTGATGAAATTTTAGAACAATACAAAGATAAATTGAAAGTTTATATAATATAGCACAATTATTTTATTTATAATATAATAGAAATATTGAAGTGGGCACTTAGCGCATTTTGTAGCGCATCACATTGACATTGTCGAGGTCGCTGGTTCGAGTTCGGTATCATCCATTCTTTGAAGATATGATAAATACATGATGTGAGCCTTGTATTCTTTTTTGTTGCGAATGAATTTAAATGCACTATAAATTCATATATTTTAATTTAAGAAAGTGTGTTGCAGTTTCTACTTATTTTGAAATTTTCTGCTTTATTTACAAAAATATTCCACATGCATAAATTACATTTACTCTAATTTTTTATGCTTTAAAGTACTTGCCTGAGTTCATTTGTTTATTTATATACTCGAAAATATCCGAATGTTGAATTTATTTATTTATTGTTTTAAATAAAATTATTAATAACAACTTAAAAGAAGGATATTTATTATGACACACAAAACTGAAATTTATAAATGCCAAGTATGTTCAAATGTAGTTGAAATATTACATGAAGGTGAAGGAGAACTTGTATGCTGCTCTCAGCCTATGCTGCATTTAACGGAAAATACGGATGACAGTGCAGATAAAGAAAAACATGTTCCTGTTTTTGACGGAACTTGTATTAAAGTCGGGAAAATTTCCCATCCGATGACTCAAGAGCATCATATTGAATTTATTGAAGCACTTTCTCCAGATAGAAAATATATTATTCGTAAATTTCTTGAGCATAATGAAGAACCTGTTTTGGATACAAGCTATAATTACTGCAAAGACAGATTTATTATGCGTGAATGGTGCAATTTACATGGAGTTTGGACAGGTCATAAAAATTAAACTTTAAAAATAAATACCGGTCAATCGGATATGCATGCCTGATTTTTTTATTAATACCCATGAAAATTTTATTGTGTTAAAATTCAGTTTGTAAATATTTATAAACTGACGGAAGGGGTAAAGTAATTCAAAAGGGTTAGCTATGGTATTGCAATTATCTGAAGTAAATATTATGGGAACAATCACCGCATTTATTCTTGGACTTTTTACTGTTCCTATGATTATTGATTATTCTGAACGAAAAGGCTTAATGGATAATCCGGGAGGAAGGAAAATTCATTCTCACCCGGTATCCAGGCTTGGAGGAATATCAATTTGGCTTTGCACAATTATTGCGTTGCTTTCTATTATACTTGTTACTCATTATCCGCATAGAAAACTGCTTTCCGGTTTGATTTTAGGCGGTTCTTTAATGTTTTTACTCGGATTAATTGATGATTTATACGGTCTTGGTGCTAAATTTAAATTTATTATACAAATATCAATAGCTACAATTGTATTTTGTCTTGGAGTTAAAATTACATCTGTTTATATTCCTTATTTCGGAAATATAACTTTAATGCCAATTTTTTCTTACTTATGCACAATAGCGTGGATTACAGGAATAAGTAATGCCGTTAATTTTATTGACGGAGTAGATGGACTGGCAGGTTCTGTAATTGCCGTAAGCTCCGTTACTTTAGGACTTATTTCTCTTGTTAAAGGAGATACCGTAAGTGCATTAATTGCATTTATATTAGTCGGGTCAATGCTCGGATTTCTTGCTTATAACTTTCATCCCGCAAAAATATTTATGGGTGATTCCGGTGCATTATTTTCAGGTTTTTTGCTTGCGGCACTTTCAATTATGTATCAAATGAAAACAAATGAAATAACAATGTACGTACCTTTATTGATACTGGCAGTACCGATTACTGATATAGTTTTTTCTTCTATTAGGAGAATAATGAACGGTATATCACCATTTGTTGCAGATGCGGAACATATTCATCACAAATTATTAAAATTCGGGTTATCACAAAATAAAGCAGTTCTGGTATTGGTTGTTTTTTCTGTTATAATGGGAGCGGCAGCCACATTAATTGCAGCTACCGACACTATTAAATATTTTATATACGCAGTTGTTTTATCATCTGTTATGATAATATTAAACATATATGCGAAGTATGAAAGGAAAAATGAAGAATGACCGTAAGGAAAATAATAAAATACGGTACTCCGTCTTTGAGAGAAACATCAAAAGAGGTTCATAAAATATCAAAAAAGATACAAATTCTGGTTGAAGATTTGTATGATACTATGTATGCAGCTAACGGAGTAGGACTTGCTGCTCCTCAAGTCGGTGAAAATGTCAGAGTTTTTGTCATAGATACCGGTGTTGATAAAAAAACAATGCATCCTATAACTTTTATTAATCCCAAAATTATAAAAAAAGAGGGGGCTGTTAATTCTTATGAAGGATGTTTGAGTTTTCCGGAAGCATATACTAACGTTAGAAGATACAAATATGTTAAGATAAAAGCTCTGAATGAAAAAGGAAAGTCTTTTGTTCTCGAAGCTGATGAGGGAACTTTGCTATCCAGATGCATTCAGCACGAATTTGACCATCTTGACGGTATCTTATTTGTAGATCATTGCAGAAATCGATTTGAAGCAGATAAAATTTTGACTGATAAAGGTCTGCCGCCTGTCGGAGCAGATTATTTACTGGAAGAACTCGAATTAGAAGAAGAAATACTAAAACAGCCTCAGCAAAACGAGGAGAAAAAATAATTGATTAATATCATTTATATGGCAACACCTGATATTGCAGTTAAGAGTCTTGAGAAATTACACAAAAATCCGGATATAAATGTTATTGCAGTTGTAACTCAACCCGATAGACCAAAAGGCAGAGGAAATAAATTAACACCTCCGCCTGTTAAAGTTTTTGCAATTGAAAACGGTATAAAATTATTTCAAACGGAAAAAATCAGTCGTGATATAAACTTAATAGAAGAATTAAAAAATTTAAAACCTGATTTTTTTGTTACTTTTGCATTTGGGCAAATTCTATCCCAAGAGGTTTTAGATATTCCGAAATTTTCAACAATAAATCTGCATGCCTCATTACTGCCAAAGTATAGAGGGGCAAATCCTATTCAAAGGTGTATATATAACGGTGATACCAAAACAGGTATAACAACAATGCTGACTGTATTAGAGCTTGATGCGGGAGATATATGTGAAACCGAAGAAATAAACATTGATGAAAATATGACGGATATTGAGCTTAAAGAGATTATATGCAATAAAGCACCAAAACTTATCTGTACAACTCTTGAAGGGTTATATAAAGGCTGTTTAAAACCGAAAAAACAATGCATTGAAGGTGTAACAATCGCAAAAAAATTTACAAAAGAAGACGGACTTATAAATTGGGGAAAAAGCGCGGAATGTATTCATAATCAGGTAAGAGCAATGGTTAGTTACCCTTGCGCTTATACTTTTTGTAACGGTAAAATGTTAAAAATTATAGAAACAAGACTTATTAATAAAGATAAAAAGATGGAAAAATGCGCCTGTGTCTTAAGCATAACAAAAGAAGGCATTGAAATCTCCGCCGGTAAAGGGTGTATTTTAATAACAAAAGTTAAACCCGAAAATAAAGGAATAATGAATGCTTATGATTTTGCAAACGGAGCAAAAATAAATAAAAAAGCAATATTAGGAGAATAATATGAAGCAAAGAGGCATAAGAGGAGCAATAACAGTTGAAGCAAATACCGCTGAAGCTGTACGAGCTGCGGTCGTTGAACTTATAACCGAAATTAAACAAAAAAATAATTATAATGAAGATGATATTTCCCATGTAATTTTTACTATGACGGAAGATTTAGATTGTATATATCCTGCTAAAGCAGCAAGGGAAAAATTTAAAAAATGGCAGAATGTTCCTATGATGTGTACTCAGGAATTAAAAATAAAAAATTCACTGGAGAAATGTTTAAGAATTATTATTATTATAAATACAAATCTTGCACAAAATGAAATAAAGCATGTATATTTAAAAGGTGCAAAGATATTACGGGAAGATTTAAAGTAACGAATGAAAATACTTATAGCAGGCTCTGATTTAAATGCGCTTTTATTTGCAAAATATTTGAAAATGCAGTCTTTTGAACATGATATATATATTACAACCGATATTAAGTGTGAAGATAAAACATATACAACTGTTGACATAAAAGAAAATGATATCACTGCTATCTGCGATTTCGTAAAATATAATCAAATAGAATTTACGATAGTTACATCCGGACTGGCTATTATTAACGGAATAGCAGATTTATTCAGTAAAGAAGGTTTTCCTGTTGCAGCTCCGTTTTCAGAAGCTGCAAGAGTAACTTTTTTTAACAGTATAGCAAAGAAGGTAATGTATAAGTTAAAAATAAGCACCCCGCGTTTCGGTATTTTTGACAGAGAAAATATTGCTGCTGATTATATAAGACGCGCAAAATTTCCGATTGTAATAATGAATGATTTTACTCTTTCCGAACGAAATTGCAATGTATATAAGAGCTATCAAAAAGCAAGATTAGAATTACAAGAAATTTTTGAAAATCCTAACGAAAAAATAGTTATAGAAAACTATATTGATGCAGGTCTTGTTTATATGTATTTCTTGACAGACGGATATAATGCAATACCTTTGATTTCTTTAGAACGAAAAGAGTATGGTGAATATACAATAATAACTGCTCCTTCCTCCAAAATAACAAATAAATTAACCGATAAAATTCTGCAAAATGTTCTTTTCCCGCTTCTTGACGATATAGCTAAATATGAAGGAAATTATTCCGGAATATTGGGAATAAAGCTCAAAGTAATAAAAGATGAATACTATGTGCTTGAATATTACAACAGCTTTCAATATTATGATTTACAAACATTTTTATCGCTTGTTGATGAAGATTTGGCTGAATTATTCTATAAAGCTTCGGAAAAAAATCTTGAAAGCAGAAATTATACAAATTTACAGAACAAATTTTCATATACAATTGCAGTTAAAAAAAGCAAAATTACACAAAATGATGATAGCGATTACTTTATAACTGAAGACGATATGAATAAGATAATAACTAAAACAGCCTCCACATTGAATTTTGCCAAAAAAGAGCTGCTTGAATATATTGAAACAAATTGTAATATTGAAACATATAAAAATATAATAAATTCAACAAAAGAGGTATTTAGAGTTTGAAAGAAGAAAGAAAATTTTTGCGGTTATGCTGTATTTGCCGAAAATATAAAACAAAAAACGAATTAATAAGGATAACAAAAAATTATAAAAATAAAGAAATTGTAATAAATAATGATAATTTGATAACCGGACGCTCGATATATATATGCAAAAATCAGGAATGTATTGAAAAATTTATCAAAAATAAAAAAGTTTTATACTCACTGAAATCTGAAATGACCGAAAATATTAAAGATACACTTTGTACTGTACTTAAAAACTAAATTGTGTTACAACTATATTATGGTTGTATTAAAAACGGATAAAATTCAATGACAATAGAAAGTAAAAGAGTTTACGAACTTGCAAAAGAATATGGAATGAGTAATAAAGATTTTATTGATTATTTGGATAAAAAATTAAATATTTCGGTAAAATCACATTCAAGCAACTTATTGCCAAATCAGATAGACAAAATAAAAGCATCGTTTTCAAAAAAAGATGGTAATGAATCTGCAAAAAAACCAAAAGCTTTTATAATAAAAAAAGCTAAACCGGTTGTTACTGTTATAGATGAAAAAAAAGTTGAAAATAAAAAAGAAGAAATTAAATCAGTAAAACAAATAGAACCTGAACCAAAAGAAACCGTTGTTGAAGAAAAAAAACAGGAAGAATCAAAACCTCAGCAGGAACAACCAAAAACAGATATACAAGCAGGCGGTTATCGCTCTTTATTGGAATATAATAACAGAAACAGCCAAAAAAGACGTCAGGAAATATTTGCAAATAAACAAAAAATAGAACGGGAAAAAATAAAGAAAATAGAATCCGATAAAAATAAAAGAGAGGCACAAACATTAAGAACTTCCTCAAAAACCGGTGAAGTTTCCAAAGATACAGAAAATACCAAGCCTTATGCTGAAAAAACAAAACCTTTATTTAAAAAAGAGCAGCGTTCAGAAAGACAGGAACGTGACAAATCAGTAAGACCCGAACGCGGAGAAAAACCGGCATTGCCTAAAAAACCCTTACAGCATCATATTATTTCTCAGGAAATTTATGACGGTAAAGCAGGACAGAATGGTGCATTCAAGAAAAAAAGTGCTAAAGATAAGAAAAAAACATATAAGAATAAAGAAGAAGAACAAGAACTAATCAGCCTGGAAAAAACTCAGACTCAAAAACACAAAAAGAAATCAAAAGAAATTGGAGAAGGCGAAGAAATTAAGCAGGTTGTTATTAATATGCCTGTTACTGTTGGTGAATTAGCTGATAAAATAGGAAAAGCTCCGTCTGAAATTGTTAAATATCTTATGATGCAGGGAGTTTTAACTACTGTTAACGAAATTATTTCAGTGGAAACTCAGAAAAAAATATGTGAAAACTTTGAGCTTGAAGTACTTGATGAAGATTTAAACGCATATATAGAAGAAGAATTGAAAAAAGAAGAAAAAGAAAAGAAAATAAAAGAAGTTGATGAGACCTTATTGGAAACAAGAGCTCCCGTTGTAAGTATAATGGGACATGTAGATCACGGAAAGACAACTCTTTTAGATTCCATAAGAGCTTCAAAACATAAAATCGTAGCAACCGAAGTAGGCGGCATTACTCAATCAATAGGTGCTTATACAGTTTATCTTGAGGATGATAAAAATAAAAAAATAGTATTTATTGATACACCGGGACATGAAGCATTTACGGAAATGAGAGCAAGAGGTGCAAAAGCTACAGATATTGCAATTCTTGTAGTTGCTGCGGATGATGGGATTATGCCTCAAACAATAGAAGCTATTAACCACGCAAAAGCAGCAGAAGTTCCTATTATCGTGGCAATTAATAAAATAGATAAACCAAGTGCAGATTCGGATAAAATTATGCAGCAGCTTACCGAATACGGACTTGTGCCTGAAGAATGGGGCGGTGATACAATTTGTGTAAAAGTAAGTGCACTTCAAGGTAAAGGTATTGACGAACTTCTTGAATATATTCTTTTGTTGGCGGAAGTTCAAAATCTCAGAGCTAATAAAAGCGCAATGGCATCAGGTGTTATAATTGAAGCAAAACTGGATAAAGGTAAAGGTCCTGTTGCAACTCTGCTTGTTCAAAACGGTACATTGCATACAGGTGACTGCTTTGTAGTGGGAAATGTCTGTGGCAGAGTCAGAGCTTTGTTATCGGATTCAGGTGAACGTATAAAAGAGGCAGAGCCCTCTACCCCCGTTGAAATACTTGGTTTAACAGAAGTTCCTCAGGCGGGTGATACATTTGAAGCCGTTGAAAATGAAAAAGTAATGAGAGAAATTTGGCAGGAGAGAAAGGAAAAAGAAAGAACTTCAAGACTTGACAGTATGCGTCCTGCTCATATACGAAATGAACACATAGGCGGTGAGGATGATAATATTAAGCATTTAAATTTAATTATTAAAGCAAATACTCACGGTGCAGCCGAGGCTGTTTCTCAAGGTGTATCACAGCTTGAATCAAAAGAAATAATAACTAAAATTGTACATGTTGGTGTAGGTGATATTTCTGAAGCTGATGTTATGCTTGCAAGTGCAAGTAAAGCAATAATTTTGGGCTTTACAGTAAAAGAAGATGCAAATGCTCAGGCAGCCGCCGAAAAACATGGTGTTACAATTAAAAAATATAATATTATCTATCAAGTATTAGAAGACCTTGAACAGACGATGCTAAATCTTTTGCAACCTGAAATTAAAGAAATTAGTCTTGGCTGTGCAGAAGTGCGTCAGGTATTTACTGTCGGTAAAATAACAAAAATAGCAGGCTGCTATGTAACAGAAGGTAAAATAGTCAGAAATAAAACAGCTATTGTTGAACGTGGCGGTATAGAAATATTCAAGGGACAAATTGACCAGTTAAAAAGATTTAAAGATGATGTAAAAGAAGTTGCGCAAGGTTTTGAATGCGGTATATCGTTTGATAAATTTAATGATATTAAAGAAGGCGATATTATTAAAGTTACAACAACCGAAGAAATTGAAAGACAGGTTTTAGTTTAATCTTTAGAGGTTATTATGTCATTAAGAAATGAACGTATAAGAAAAACATTAATGAAAGAAATTGCGGATATTATTCAAAAAGAATTAAAGGATTCTCGTATTCACGGTGTTGTTTCTATTACTGATATTGAGATATCACATGATAATTCTTTTGCTAAAGTTTATTATTCTGTCTTTGCGGCAGAGGAAGAAAAACAAACTACAATAAATGCAATAACGGAAAATACAGCAAAAATAAGATACGAAGTTGGCAGGCGTATTCGTTTGCGTTTAACTCCGGAGCTTCGTTTTATTCCTGATAATTCATTGGAACGCGGTGCAAATGTTACTGCCCTTATAAATAAAATTTCAAAAGGGGAAATATAGAAGGTATTTAAAACCGTTATAATATATTGAAAAATTTTTATTTATAGTTTATAATATATCGGCTGAAAAATAACGAGGAATGCAATTTGGCATTCGATAAAGTGATAGAGTAAAGGACATAGTCTAATGGTTGATAACAGGTCGGCAGGACTTATAGGCAGTATTGTGGGAGGAATCAGCTTCCGCGGTGATGATAGTACAGCATCAAAAACTGCTGATGACAGAGCAAGTCAGGGCAGCGAATATTTTCTTCAGGAAGGTGAAGAACAAAATACTCAAAAAGAAGATTTTATTGACAGAAGTGTTGAGCTTCGTGCTTCTTTAAATTCTCTTGCCCTTTTAAATGTTGTTTCTTTGCTTCGCAACAACAGAAATAAATCTATAATCAGTGACGATGAAGATTTAACTGAAATAATACGACCTAAACGAGTTGAAAAAATTGGCGAAGATAAAAAAGGAAAAGAATTTACTGCTTAAATAAAAAAAACCGTTTTTTCTATAAGCTATTCAAATACAATAAAAAACGGTTTTTTTTATTTGAAATTATTTTATTTAGTTTTCGCCGGTTTTTTGCTGATTAATAACCTCTTGCAGTTTAGCAATTAATTCATCACCTTTTGCCTGCATATCATTCACAATTCCATCAGCTTTTGATTGAATTTCACTTACAGTATCGTGCGCTTTATCACATATTTCTTTTGACTTATCTGCAAGCATATCTCTTGTTTCTTCACCGGATTGAGGGGCTAATATAATACCGATTAATCCGCCCACAATACCGCCTATTGCAAAGCCTGCTATAAATTTACCGATAGACATTTTTATCTCCTTTTTTTAAATAATTTTAAACCGCTGATTAAACCGCTAAAAAATCCGCCTTTATTGCTTACATTTGTTAATGCAACACAAGATGCGCCAAGTAATGTTGTTAAAATTTTCTTTATTGTATCAAATTGCCTGTTTGTAACTATAGACACATTATCCACAGTTTTTAATACATTATTCATTGATTTTAAAGCAGGTTCAATCTCTTTTTTTGTTAAATCCGTTAATTCCTGTAAACTTTTCATAGTTTCGGCAGTTTGTTCCATTAATTTTGAAAGATAGATACAAAGAATTACAGATATTATAATCAAAGCTATAATAAAGATTATCAATATAAATTCCAAAGTTACCGACATAAAATTCTCCCTAGTTAACTTCGTAATCTATTGATTCTTTTTCTTTAGCTTTGGCAATTTGTTTTGCTTTTATTGAATCACTAAGCCTGTTATATTCTCTTTCAAGTTTATAACGCATAACATCTATTGATGTCAGTGCCTGTTTTTTTGCGTGTTGAATTTCCGGTGTATATTTCTGCGCTAAATCGGTAACAACATTTTCAAATTCTTTTCTTGTTTCTTCACCCGATTTTGGTGCATAAAGTACAGATGTAATTACACCTGTTACAACACCGATAAGCACGCCTATACCGAAACAAACAGCATTGTCTTCTTTTGGCATTTTGTCCTCCATTCACTTACTTGTGTAGAATTGTATCATTTTTTTACGATTTTTTCAATAATACCTGTTTAAACATTTAGTCCTATTCCTGTTTCATAAATAGAATTTTTTTGTATTTCTGATAAACAAAGTAAAGTATCTATTACTGCATATTTTTCTTTTGCATTTGGAATTTCTTTTTTCATTTTTTCATTTGGCATTAATTTTAAACCGAGTTCACTTTCTATTTGTTTTAATGCTATTGAAGGTTTTTCTGATTTTTCTATTATTTTTTTCATTTTATCAATATCATAGCTCAAGGGTTTATCTTTCGGAGTTTGTTGTTTTATTTCATCAATAACCTTTAAAAATTCAGTTTTATAGTTAATTTCCTCTTTTACATCAGAATACATAATTGATGATAAAAATTTTGATAAAATTTCATTTTTTTCTTCCTCTGATAAATTTTCTTCATCTATTTTAGGAAATTTAGGCATTCCATCTTCATCAAAAAAATTCTCATTTTCTTTATCGTATAATGGCTCGCTAATCCAGCTGTCGGTACCGAGTCCTGCAACGTTAATGCATTCTATTAACGATTCGCTTCTACCCCAGGGAGAATATGTATGCCAGCAATCTGTCAAATTATTTTCTCTGCAAAAATTATTCCAGCATTCATTTACATGTTTTTCATATTCACTTACTTTGCTCCAATCGATATTTCCTGTAATTTCATAAAATTTTTGAGGATTTTCAAGTTTTAATTTTTTCTGTTTTTTATCGGAGGTCATTAAATCAGCTGCTTCTTCGCTATAGCCCCTTTCCTTATTCATTAAACTATCAAGTCTTGAATAGCCTGTTTTTTCTATTACTGTTGAAACTGCTTTTTGCATATCCGGATTTGAGGTTTCAACAATTTTTATTCCTTTAGTATTTTTAAAATCTTTAAGAGTTTTGGATGCATCCGTAATTTTTAATTTACCTTTTTCTATATCCGGATTGTGTTTAACTATTATACTGTTATCGGGTAATTGTACATTTCCTCTTACGAAGAAATCATTAATTTTTCCGCCGAGTATATTTTTCTTATTTAAATTTTTAATAGCGGCATCATAAGGAAGAATTATTCCGTATTTCATACTGTGCCAGTCATATCCCGCTATATGTTCATTTACAACATGATTTAATGCAAAATGTACTGTTGACCTGTTCGGGGAAGCACCGTTATTATCCTTCAACGCATTTTTTGCTGATAGTATTTGGGCATTTTCAGGGAAATAATCGGTCATGTGAACAAGAACAAGGTTATTTGGAGCTATATCCTCTATTTTTTCAATAGGCTTTTTCTGTACACCTTCAAAAAGAGAGTTATCTTCATTTATAAAAGAACAACTATTGTTTGAAGAAAACGAAACAGTATCTTTTTTTAATGTTAAATTTGGATAAGTAATACCTTTAAAAGAAGGTTTGTAATCCGTTTTGTTTATTTGCAAATAGTTTTGTATTGGCAATAAATTATTGCTTGTAAAATTTGTTTCCATATATACCTCACTTGATTTTTTATAAAACAAATCAAAATAAAAAATTGCTTATCCTTGAGTTCCAATAATTTCTTGTCTGTATCATCCCAAATAATAATCGCTGTATAATGAATATTTATTATATAATTATTTGTATATAGAGAGGTGTTTTATGGCAGTATTAAGAACAAATATTTTAGATATAGAGTTTGAAAATCCGTTTTTGCTTGCCTCGGCACCGCCTTCGGCATTGATTGAAAGCATAGACAAAGCCTTTAAAATGGGTTGGGGTGGAGCTGTTTTAAAAACAATAACTCCGGACGATTTGAAGATGTTTGAAGCAAGTCCTCGTTATGCAGTTATGAAAGAAAAAGGCAAAGTTATCGGATTTCAAAATATAGAACTTTTGAGTCATAAAACTATCCGGTATTGGGTTGATGGTATTAAATACTTAAAAGAAAAACACCCGACAAAAGTTATTATTGCAAGTATTATGGCACCTGTTAAAAAAGAAGAATGGCAAAATCTTGTAAAAATATTGAATAATACTCCTATAGATGCTTATGAACTTAATTTTTCGTGTCCGCATGGCATGCCTGAAAAAGGTATTGGAATGGCGATAGGAACATCGGCAGAAATATCATCTGAAATTACAAAATGGGTAAAATCAGCTGCAGAAAAACCTGTATTTGTTAAATTAACACCGAATGTAACCGATATAACCCGCATTGCTGATGTAACAGAAAGTGCCGGAGCAGACGGATTTGCCGCTATAAATACCGTTCAGGGATTTATGGGAATAAATCTTGATACATTAGAACCTAATCTTAATATTGACGGAATGACAACTTATGGTGGCTGTTCCGGTGAAATAATAAAACCAATCGGGCTTAAATGCGTTGCTCAATTAAGGCAAAAATCAGGATTGCCAATTCTGGGTATAGGCGGAATAACAAATTGCCAGGATGCTGCTCAATATATAGCAGCCGGTTCTGATGCCGTTCAAATATGTACGGAAGTTATGATAAACGGATTTGGTATAATTAACGGATTAAAGTCCGGTTTATTGAATTATCTGGAAGAAAAGGGAATGAATGATATTTCAGAACTGAAAAATATAGCAATATCCAAAATTACAACACATGAAAAATTAAATAAAGAATATCACTTACATCCTGAGATAGATAAAAAAGTTTGTATAAAATGCGGTAAATGTGTCAAGATATGTTCAGAATCAGAACATCAGGCACTATCAAAAGACGATTGTCAAATCAAATTAAATATAGATAATTGTATTGGTTGTTCATTATGTTCACATGTTTGCCCTAAAGAAGCAATAAAGATGTGTTGTTAGTAATTTTGGATATATATAAAGAAATACTCCGGATTATTATATGTAACAGGGCAGATTAGTATTCTGCAATATCTCAGTAAGTTTCAGACCGATTCTTAATTTTGTATAAGAACTCAACGGAATTAGTGTTGAAATATACAATATTGGCGATGCACACAAAGTTTGGAACATTTTAACAGACGTAAGAAAAGCGTCATAGTTAAAATACATATTTGATTATTAAAGTTAATATGCATCAGAAAGTATATTTAGTCTAATATGTTATGAACTGAAACACATACTTGACGAAATATAAAATATAAATTAGCATGTAAAATTAATCGGTATTTTGTGTAGAAAATATCTGTTAAATTATTTTAATAACTTTTATATGTATGTTAAAAAAATATTTTAATGTGGAATTTTTATTATTGTTAGTTATGAGGAAATATAATTTATGTGCTTTGAATTAAAGAAAAAATTATGTACATTGTCTGTACTTTGCTGTTTATCATTAACTCCTGTATTAGCAGAAGATTTATATCCGCAGGAAAACCTTAGAGGCTTTATACAAGAATATAAAATGAAAGATTTAACACCGGAATATATTTCAAGTGTTGAAATGCTCTTAAATGAACAATGCAATAATGGAAATTTTGAAACAGCAGAAAAAACAGCTGATTATTTCGTTGATGTTACAAAAAAATATTATGGTAAAAATTATGAAAAAACAGCTTTTGCTTATCTCAAACTCGCAGGATTATACAGAGATAAGCTTATTATAGATAAAGCTTTTGAAAATATAAACAAGGCCCAATCAATAATTAAGCGTAATAAAAATAATCAAAATTTGAAAAATGCTCTTTATAACGAATATGTGCAGATATATTCACAAATAAATCAGCCGTTTGACGCAATAACTTATATGGTGAAAATTCCTGATGAACAATATTCATCAGCTTCCGAGCTGGCAGCGAAATACAAGCGTATTGCTGAATTATATGTACAGGCAGGTGATTATAAAAATGCTTCTCAAACTTTTAAAAAGGCGATAGATATATTTAATTCCAATAGTAATACGAATAAATATGAGTTAATGGGAACATATTCCGAGCTTTCGGATATCAGCAATTATATTGAAGCAAAAAAATGTATTGATAGTCTTATTGCAGTCGCAAATTCTTTTCCGGCTAAAGATATAGGGGTTAGAATTGATGCACAGCTTAAAAAACTTCAAAATCAAAGTGTAAAAAATAAAAAACAGCTGGATGAATTAGCTGTACTTATAGAAAAAAATAAAAATCCTTTTCAACAATTATCAATGGCATGGCTATATATAGCTTATTATTATGAACAAAATAATCCTAAAATGGAAAAAAAATACAGAGATTATGTTAATAAATTTCATCAAGAATTTGATTGGAGCAAAGTGCCTGCAAATTCTTTAAAACTTGCTGAAAAATATGAACATGAGATTAATTCAAGTTTTTGGAATTATGATGAGGCTCAAAAAAAAGTTGATTCTGCTCTTGACTTTATCGCTCCGGTTAAAAAATATGTACCTGTAATATATTCTAAATTTTTAGTAAAAGGAGCTCAGGTTAATTTAGCAAACGGTAATTATAAAAAAGCTAAAAAATACATAAAAGAAGCTCAAAAAACTTTAAATAAAACTTTAGAAGAACCGAAATATCAAATAGCGGAACTCTATGACTTATATTCCGAATTTTACGGAGTGCAAAACGATAAAGAAAATGCTTTGGAATATAATAGTAAAGCTGTTGATAAATTTATTGAATTAAAAGGTGAAAATAATGATGAAACTGCAGGCAGATACTTGAAAACAGCAAGTATTTATCTTGATATGGGAAATAAAGTTGAAGCGGCTAAATATGCTGATAAATTTCTGGCTTCGGTTATAAATAAATATGGAAAAAATAATATTAGAACCTATGATTCAATGTTTAATTTATCAAATTTCTACAGAAACATCGATGAAAATAAAGCTGATGAATTGTATAAAGAAGTTTTATCAGGATTAAATTCCGGTAAAGTTGAAGGCATTTACCCTATATTATATTATAGTGTATTTATTTCAGAAGCACATAATGCTGTCGGCATTAAAAATTATGCACTTGCTGTTAAATATGCCGAAAAATCATTGAAATATGCGCATAATAAAGGACAAAAACTCGATGCATACGACATTCTTTCTTATTCCTACAGTATTTTAGGTAAAAAACAGTCAGCCTCAAAATATTTAAAGCTTAAGGCTTCTTTACAATAGAAGTTAACAAAAGTCTTTTAAAAGAATTAAAAGAATTGTTTAGTTTTGTAAATAAACAATAAAAAATCAACAAAATTATATGCTGAAAAATTGTTTATATATATGTAAACAGTGAGGATATCAGCATGAATTTTGAAGTTTTAAAGACGGATTTCAAATCTTATCTTGATGAGCAAAAAGTAGCAGATACAGGTAATAATGAAGAAGAAACAAATGTTACGGAGCTTGTCACAAAAGGTGCAGATGGAGAATTCAGTCTTTTTGATTATGCCGATGAATTTAAATCATATCTTGAAGAAAAAAAACAAGAAAATAACAGTGAAATAAAATCAAAAAGTGTTGATGACGTTATAAAAATGCATTTTTCTTCGGAAGGACAGCTTATAAATTCAGAAAATAAAAAAGATGAAACAGATGATAACTCAATTATGACAATGAGTGTATTAACAGAAGAATATGTAAAAAATACACAAACATCTTTATTAAAAAATGAAACAAGCTTACTAACCGCTGAAAATACGGAAAAAAGTTCTGATGATGATGTATTTACAAATGTATTTAATGAACTTTTAAAGGAGGATAAATTTAAAAATACTATTGATACAGATAAATCAGGTGAGATAGATGAAGATGAAATGAAAGTCTTTGTTGAAAAAATAAAAGATTTTGATGAGAATGATAAAGATGTCTCCGTCAATGATCTTCTGATTGCAGCGGAACAAATAAAAAATGATGTATTTAACGTTCCGAAATCCGAAGATAAATTTACGGAAAAAGAAGTAGAAGATATAAAGAAGGATATAACGGATTCAAAGCCTTCATCCATAGAAAGAGTACCTTCAAGAAGCAATATCGGCGGAGTAGCAGCCTTACCCCGTACGGGTAGTTCTACATCGGGCAAGAATCTGCCAAATACATATAATTCCTCTATATCTCTAAAAAATTCAGATAATATGTCAGAAAAAGAATTAAAAGCGGAACTTTTAAAGGCAAAAAAAGAATTATCCGCTAAACAGTCGGTTTTAGCTTCCGTAATTAATGAAACAAATTCTGCAATTAAAGCATTAAAAGCTAATACAGAGAAAGCATACGAAACTTATAATGAAAAAGTTAAATCTGTGGATGTTGATATGGCAAAGCAGGTTGAGGAGCTTCACCAAAAAATCAATGCAAAACAAGAAGAAATAAACAAAAAAGATGCTGAAATAGCAAATAAAGAAAATTCAGTTACCGGTGCCGAAAATGCTTATAATAATGCACAATCAAGCAGGAAAAATTTAGAAGGAATTTTAAATGATTTAAAATCCGGTTCTAAAGATAAAAATACAAATTCACAAATCTCAGATATAAAATCACAGCTTGAAACAGCAAAAAAAGCCGAAGAAACAGCAAAAAATGCCGTTGAAAAAGAGAAAAAAGAAGCAGAAAAACTTAAACAAGAGCGAAAAGAGCTTGAAGAAGGAGATAACGGACTTAATAAATTAAAAGATGATATGAGTAAACTTGAAGCCGATATTGCAGCGAAGTATCCGGAAATTAAGGAGGCTCAAGCACAATGGGATAAAGCAAAAGAAACTTTTGAAACTGAAAAAACAAAAGCCTCGGATAAAGCTAAATCAGAAGTTACAAATGCACAAAAACAAGTTAATAATGTAGAAAAGGCAATAACCAATTATAATAATAATGAATCAACAGGAAAATATAATAGCCAATACAATGAGGCAGCAGGCAAAAAACTTGCAGCGGCAGCACATAATGTTAGAGGAACGGTAGGCTACTGTTTAGGCGGTGTTGCCGATTCTTTAGAAGCTGTTTACGGCTACGGGGCAATGCCTGATATTATGTCGGCATATCAAGCAGCAGATATACTTGCAAGTGATACCGGAATAGGCGCGCATTTTAAAGAAGTACAAGTAAAACGCGAAGATTTGCCTAAACTTCCCGCCGGTGCAGTTGTTGTTTGGGATAATAATGCAAATGGCGGCGGGTCTAATGTTTCAGCAGCAGGTAAAGTTCACGGACATATCTCTATTGCACTGGGTAACGGTCAGGAATCCAGTGATCATATTGCAGCGCAAATTGTAAACAGAGATGCAACTTTTAGGGTATTTTTTCCTAAATCATAAAATTGTCGCTACTGTATAAGTATTAATTACTTTGACTAATAAAAAGCAGCCACGGTGAAACCGATGAGGTTTAAATATGGAATGCCCTTTATCGTGAAATACAAGAAAGAATTTTAATTTTTACGCAATTTTTTTTATCTTTATGTTTTATCTTGAATGTAAGTTAAGGAAGGAAGAAAATATGCAGATTATTAATAGTGCTATTTTGCCAAACAGGCAAAATTATGATTTTTCATGCAAAAAAAATTATATTAATTGTAATAATTTAACATCTATACCAAAAGATACCATTTCTTTTGGAAATGCCCTAACAGAAAAACATTACGATTTAAAAAACAAGCTTCTTGAAAGTCAAAATCAAGATATAGCCTCAAAAAATCCTGAAGAAATAAGAGAAAAGTATAATAACGGAAATTTAACAGAAAAATTAATAGCTGATACGGTAATGGATATATATAGTAAATACAGACACACCGGTAAATATGCAGTTGAATATAAATCTGAAAACTTTGATAAGGATTATTATGAAGTAAGACGTTATTCTCATCGTTTACTTTTTTCGCCGGTTAAAACTATTAACCAGGGCGGCTGGCAATACAGATTAAAAAAACATTTGGATAATATTACGGAAAGAATATCATTAAATGTAAATCCAAATGCTGATATGTTAAAAAACTTGGACAGCTTTATGACTAAAGGTATATATACGGATAAAAACGGTAATCAAGTTGAAATGCAAGACCATACTCCCTTTTATTATAAAATTCCAAGCAACAGAAAAGAATGGCAAAACAGACAAGACCCTATAACTTTATATTTTGAAGGTGAAATTGATGATAAAACATTGAATGCAATTCGTGATATAACAAAATCTTCTCAAAGAGGCTCTTTAAACAGTTCTGAAATTGCAAAGGATTATAACTGGATGTTAGTTGAAAAATCTCCTTCTGATGAAGAAATTGATGATTTATTTAAAAGAATTGAAAAAAATGGCAAAACAGTTAATGATGCTATCATTAATAATTTTACAAGACATAACTTCACTTCTGTCGGTTTATTTAAAGCGGTTGAAGCAATGCTTGATGAACTCGATTGCCTGAAACAAAATGAGCAATAGAAACAAATACAAAAAAATTGCCGAATATAACTCGATAGTCCATATTCGGCAATTTTTTTTGATTATTCTTTATTCATTTTTCTGTAAGCTTCATCTAATTGCTGCCTTATAGCCTGCTGTTCTTCTCTTAGCTGCGCAATTTGATCCGTATTTCCTGTTTTTGCATTCAATTGAAAATCATCGCTGTTGTTCCTCATATCAGGATGTTCTGCTGCCAGCATTGTAGGATAGGGAGGCTTCGGTATAATAGGGTCGTATGGCAATATAGTTACAGTTTCATTATTTTTATTTAACAATTCCTCTATTTTTTTGTTTATTTCCTCAAGTTTTTCTTCTAAAGCTTTTATCATTTCTGCTAATTTAGCCTGTGAATCTTCCGGTTCTTCTGCTTTTTGCATATTCACTTCAACGTCATAACCGCCCTTATCATTTTTAATTACATTTGCATTTATAAATTCACCTGATTTATTATCATAGTAGAATTGATGCTCTACACCCTGTTCATCGGTATAATGCACATGATTGCCAAAGAAAGTTAAATCTTCAATTTTTTTCCCGGTTGTTTGTTCAAGCTTTTGACCTATTTCAGTACTGCCGAATTCTTCAGGAAGAAGCACATTGCCTTGATTTCTTATCAAAGTTTGAATTGTATCAGCATATATTTCAGTATCAATTCCATTTTCTTTTAAATGATTTTGCAAATCAATATCATAACTGTCAACAGAATATTTTTGAACAGTTTCAAGCTCTGCAGGGGGAATAGGTTCTTCTGCTTTAGGAATATTCGGATCATTTAATTTAAAATCAACTGCACGGTCGGAATATTGACCCGTTTCACCGTACACACCGGAATTTGCTCCTTTCTTCTCTATAAATGAAACACGTAAAGTTCCGTCTTCACCCATTTCTACATTACACAGCTGACCGTTTATTGAATATGTTTCCTCTGCTCCTCCCATTTCTTGCTCTGCAATATATATTTTCTCTATTCCAATTTCTTCAAGAGCGGCTTTACCTGCATCACTTTCCAAATATTCTTTTGTTTGTTTGTCGCTTAATTTACCTTGTAAATCCTCGGGTTTACCGTCATAAATATGAACATCATCAAAAGTTTGCGCATTATTTATTGTCTTTTGAACCTGTTTCATTATTTGTCCCGCTTGATTTTCCGCTCTGGGAATACCTGTTTCGCTTAAATCTTGCGCACTAAACATTGCGGAAACAATATCTTTTGTTTCTACATTTCTTTGAAATCCTTTTGAACTTTCCATTATTTGTTGTAATGCATATTGAAGATATTCATTTTCAGCCTCTTTTACATCTTCTCGTGTAGATTTTAAACTTGATCCGCTGAAAATATTACCGTCTTCATATATTTCTCCTGTATCTTCATTTGCTTTTTTTAAATCCTCATTTTTTGATACTCTGAGTTCTCCAATATTTTTGTTTATCAACGAAAAATCTTCAAACATATTTTTACTCCTTCTAACATAACTATAGGTATATTATCGACAAACCACCTTTTAACTTTAGAAATTAGAAATATGTAAGTTACAAAAGTTAACAAAATTACTCAAAATTTGTAAAAATTCGCTCGAAAATTTTAGATATTTCTATAATTTTTTACACTAAAAAATATATTATGGTCTATAAAATAATTATATCCTTGGCAGAAAAATATTTATATACTAAAAAGCGCAGAATATTTAAAATTCTGTGCTTTTTACACTTAACAACATTTTTTTAAATTTTACATTCTATTGATTAAATAAAATTTTAAATTGCGAAGAAATAAAGCACATTCTTCCTGATACAGTTTCGTTTAATTTTGTAAAATTTTCACCAATGCCTTTGTATGTTGCTCTATAGTGTGACAGCATCTCCTTCACATATCTTATATCGCTATCAAGCTCTGTGTCAGCGTATAAATTCATAGACCCCTCTTTTAATATTTATCGTTTCTTTATTGTTTGTTAATGTGTTACATTATAATAAAGTTTTTTTTGTTTTTAAAATTTACTAAAAACAATAAAATATTTACAAATGTTACAAAAAAATTAAAATAAACTATTTTTCAGCATTTTTATGCCGAATTTTAAATAATTACGTAATAAATCAAATGTTATATTTGTATCCGTGAGTTTTTTCAGAATAAAGCAAGGTCTTATATGATATAGCAGCAGAGTATTTTTCCTAAAATTTTTAAGTTCTTTAGCTGTTAAATATTCTGTTCCTTTTGTAATATGTTTAAAAGAATCTTTTCCCAATACCTGTTCTCTGTTTGGGGCATTTTTATATATCATTTTATATAATTTGCTTCCTTTAAACGGAGTCGCAACTGACAATTCTATAAAATCAGTATTTAATTTGAACATCAATTTACGGGTAGCTTTTAAATGTTTTTTTGTTTCCCATGGAAAACCAATTAAATAAAATCCCCAAATCTTAATTTTATACTTCTTTATAAGTTTTACGGCAAATATATTTTGTTCGACAGATGTTCCTTTTCCCATTTTTAATAAAGACTCATTGCTTCCTGATTCCAAACCTAATGCAATCAGGTAACATCCTGCTTCTTTCATTTTTTGCAGCATTTCATCATCAATTGTATTTACTCTTGAATTTGCTGCCCAGTTAATTCGGTTTTTTAAATCAGAATTAATTATAAGACTGCAAAGTTCCATAACCCAATTTTTGTTAATTGTAAAAGTATCTGATTTAAAGAAAAAGTCTGTAATATTATATTTGTCAACACATTCTTTTATTTCGTCAAATACATTTTTAACACTTCTAAATCTTACTTTTTTACCGGATATTAAAGGAGAAACACAATAAATACAAGAAGAAGGACAGCCTCTTGAAGTTGAAATCGTTGCAATGGGTTTATTTGTCAAAGGATTTATATATAAATGATTTTTCATTAAATCTCTTGCAGGAAAAGGAATACTGTCAAGATTATCTTCAAAATGATTAACTTTGTTCTCAATCCATTTATCATTTATTTTATAACAAATACCTTCTATATCTTTTAATTTTTCTTGAGAATTAAAAATTGCATTAAATAAAGGTGAAATAATAAACTCAGTTTCTCCTCCGATTAAAACATCCGTGAAATTAAGATTAAGTTCTTTAAATAAACTTTCTTCGGGATTAAAAAATAAAGCACCTTTTAATATAATTTTTACATTCGGGAAAATATTTTTAATCTTTTCCGTAATTTTTATATCTTCAAAAATGCTTCCGTTTGTTATACTAATAAAAATTGCATCTGCTTTTTCTCTTTCAATATCAGTTTTTAATATTTCAAAATCAGCTTTTTCAGCCATATAATCTTTTAAAAAAACATTGTAACCGCCTTTTCTGAGTATTGCGGCAGCATATCCCAAATCATTACAAGCACGCAGCGAATTAGCAGCCGAAGCTTCTATATTAATCTGGCATCTGTCTTCTCCTCTTTGGTACATGATACCCGGCGGATATATAAGCATTACATTTTTCATATAAATTGAATGTTAACATATTTAAAATAATATGTTAATATGCCTATAATAACTATGTTTAAAAAATTTTTAAGATATGCAATAGGTTTTGTGCTTCTTGCCGCAATTATAGCTTCATTTATTTTGAATAAGGTATTTTTATTTTGTGTTTCCGTATTTTTTATAATTATTGCTATGGTTGAATATAGAAATATGTTTAAAAATATGAATATACACCCACATAAATTTTTACCTGAATTAATAGGAAGTATTAGTGCATATACATTTACATTTTCATCCGAGGCAATTGAGCAAAGTATAATTTTTCCTTTAATAATATTGGGAACAATATTATCATTTTCTATTACCATAGTATTTAATAAAAAACCTTATTTAGAAACTTCACTATCAACAATAAGTGCAATTTTAATGATAATGTGCGGTCTTTACATAATAAAACTTACTTATTATTTTGAAGATAATACTTCGGCGTTATTGGTTTTGATATATTTTACTGCAGTTCTTTGCGCCGATTTTACTGCATCAAAAATAGGACCTTTGTATAAGAAAATAAAACTTGCACCTGATATCAGCCCGAATAAAACTTTGCTCGGAGCTGTTATTCATGTAATTTCATCTTGTATCACCTGCTGTTTTCTTGAATTTTATATAAATATTTCTTTATGGCAGTGCATACTTTTGGGATTTTTTATATCTGTATTTGCCCAGCTGGGCGATTTAACCGTTTCGTTATTTAAGCGAAGTCTGGGACTAAAACATAGCGGAAACTTTTTTTATAACTACGGCGGAGTACTTGATAGAATGGATGCATTTATATTTTCGGCTCCTGCCGCTTATTATTTTTTATATTATATTTCATATTCTGCAATCTTTTAAAAAAACTAAACCGTCACTCCTCTCTCTTAATTATCTCTCTTGTGCAAATATCGTAATTCTTACAAACAACTTATACAAGATAAAAAATTTTAATTATTTTTTACATATGACCATGCCCTTTGTTTTTTTACTGAAAAATTAAAATTAATAATCGTTAATAATTGTTTTTTTTACACTTTTATAAAAATTTTACTTGACAAGACTAAATTTTCAAAGAAAAGAGGATGACAAAAAGCCATCCTCTCAGATTTTAATTTTATCCTTTTAACTTATTGCTTTCATCATTACAGCAACACCCAGCTGCTGATCTACGTAATTTGCATCATATACTCCGTCCGCAACATATTTGCCGCCTTTATAATTAGTCGTACCTGCCCACACATAAGGGGAAGCTACTCCTTTATTTTTGTAACCGAGTCCGTTGTACCTTTCGGCAAAATCAAGCAATGATTTAAAATTCTTCTTATTAACACCGCTTGTACCTTGTCTTTTTATGGCATCAACAGCTGCTTCTGTCCATTGATTAGCTCCGAAGTAAATGCCTGCAGGAACCATTGTTGTAGGCTTGCCCAGTTTTTCTCCATTATGAAGATATGTTGTAAAATCTCCGCCGCTTTCTCTCCAGTGTATAGCTGCTATCAGTTGGGCAGGCATGCCTGTTTTCTTGGCAACTTCTTCATATTTAGATTTATTTTTTTTGAAATTAGCTTTGAAATTTTCTAAATCTGCTTTTTGCTGACTTGAAAGATTTTCTTTAAAATTAAAATTAAAATTCAATTTTGAAAGTTTATTATTTTCATCTGTTGTTTCTGTTTCATCTTCACTTTCATCATCTGAACCGGCATTTAATTCGACAGGAGTGATATTCATTGAATTTGGAGCTGATGTAGCCTCGACTTCATTATATGCTGTGGGCTGTACAACGTTTTGTGCTTGTCTTTCAGCTTGTAATTCCGCAATTTTTTCATTTATAGCGTTTAATTCTCCCTGAGCATTATCTATTTTATTTTGAGCAGACGATGCTTCTGTATCTTTTACCGTTTGAACATTTTTTTCAGCTTCATTACAGGCTGTTAATGCACTATCTAATTCTTGGGACATTTTTTCATTTGCAGCAGCAAATTCGGTTTCTAATTCAGTTTTTTTATTTTGAGCTTGTTCTAAATTTTTTTGCTTAGTTTCAAGTTCCGATTTTGCGTTATCTCTTGCTTCAGTTAATTCCTGTAACTTAGCTTTATCATTTTCTAATTTTTCTTGTGCTTCTGATATTTTAGAGTTTAACTCAGCGGTTTTTGATTGAATTTCGGATTTAGAATCATCATCCTTATCACCTTCCTGCTGTTTTACGGCATTTAAAGAGTCTTTTAAAGTGCTTAAACTTGCTTCATCCTGAGCAATTATAGCTTCTTGAGAGCTTATTGCCGTTTCAGACTCTTGTAGTTTAGCTTGAGCTTCATCAACCGCTTGTGTTTCTTCTTCAATTTGTTTTACGGCTTCTTCAATTTGTTTTTGCTGTTCAGCCTCCAGTTTTTCTTTTTCCTCAAGCAGTTTTTCATAATCGGCTTTAGCATTATCATAACTGTTTTGAGCAGCTTGTACGTTTTCATTTTCGCCCGTAAAAACTCTATTATACTCTTCTTGAGCTGATTTTACTTCATTTTCTTTTTCGATTTTCTGTTGTTCAAGTTCTTCCAGCTCTTCATCGGAAACCGAACCGGAAGGAGCGGATTGAACCGAATAAGGAGCTATAGAGGTATTATTTACGGTACCCGGACTGCCTGCTGAGACTCCGCCCGGTGAACTTGGATTTCCGCTTGTTGTATCATCCTCACTGTCATAATCCGATAAATCAAGGTCTTGTATCTTTTTTGTGCCTGCGAGTAAATCTTTAATTGATATATCGCCTTTTTGACCATCTAAATCATCTATTGCTTTTAAAAACTCTGTTGCTTCTTCTTTGTCGATTTTTCCGTCACTATCAGAATCTATTATTGTTTTCATTTTTTCATCAGTAAATAAGTCATTTAATATACCGACTAAAGGTAATTTGTTTTCTGATTGTTTGCTCTTTGTTCCTTCTTCGATAAATTTTCCGTTTTCAAATTTTAAATTAAGAAGATCATCTGTTTTCATTTTTGCTTCATCGATATCATCTTTATATTTTGCATTTAAAAACTTATCGAATTCATCGGCATAAGAAAAAACACTCACGTTTTTATTTTCTAAATCATACTTTTTTTCGTCATTTTCTTCGGAGGATGATTCTGTCATTTCATTTGAAACATCGCTTGTTTCTTCAGTTTGAACATTTTGAGTTGTATTTAAAGAACTCAAATAGTTCTTAAACTCCTTTTGCAGTTCAGATAACTTCATAAACTTATAATCCCCATTTTAAAACCAACTATATATAAAAAATATAATTTTTTCTTTTTATTGCATGCTTTTCAGCGTTTTATTAAAATATTTTACAAAAATACACACAAATTAATAATTAGTAATAAATAATACGACAATTAACTAATAGTTGTTTTAACAGACTAAATTTTAAGCTTAAGAAAAATCTTGGTAATAATATTTTTTTACACTAAAAAATATATTATGATGAATAATCGGCTTTATCAGTGTAAAATAAATTTAAAACATACTGCGGATACTGCATATCTATTTTGCTAACTGCAACCCGTGGCGGTGTAACTCGCTTCGCTCAGACAGACACCGCCTTTGCTGTCTGTTTTGTAAGCAAAATTACGATATTCCGTATATGCAGTATTTATTTAAATTTATTTTACACTTTTCCCAAAAACAAAAAAACAATAAAAAACAAAAAATAAAGTCCATTGCGAAGCACAATCTTTCTAAGGCAGGAAGGGGATATAAATAAGAAGCGCATTGCGAAGTATATTA